>JAJDCN010000333.1 GCA_029260815.1 Planctomycetota bacterium | reverse complement strand
ATAAGATACGACAAGCCCTCGACTTTGAGAGAGTTAGGCAAGACACCGATCCCCGAGGCGACGCGTTCCCGTGGGGCGAGATTTTTGCCTGTGGTTACGGAGCCGGACGTGGAACTTCGGGCGCTGGTGATGTTGCAGGCTACACGGTTATCAACGCGGTATATAACATGTTTAATTACAATGAGGGACTACAAAACCCAGAACTTGCATTCCGACGCGAGAGCGATGATTCTACGAGGGACAAATTTACCGCGGCTCTTAAGAGCCTCCTTATGTTTGAAAAGGAAGAATCAATTGGCATTCCTCCTGGGTTGGGCATTACTGTTTCCTCGCCACGGCTAGGTGGCCCCCATATCGCGCTACGCGATATGGCTGACGGGTATAAGTCTAGTTTTCTGTGGCTTATGGATTTTCTTGGATGGGCGTTCAGTCGCAATCCAAAACTTGATTCTACGAAGGACATTGTTGGCATAGTACTGATTGATGAGATTGAGCAGCACCTGCACCCGAAATGGCAACGGAGAATCGTGCAGCTGTTACAGGAGCAGTTTCCTCGCGCTCAGTTCATTGCATCAACGCACTCGCCACTTTGTGCAGCCGGTCTCGGTGATATTAATGATAGTGATCTGTGCAGGTTAGAATTGCTGCGACGGAACGAGAAGCATGCTGTTTGCAACCAAGAGCTTTCAATAGAACGTGGTTGGCGCTATGACCAAGTGCTTACGTCCGATGCTTTTGGAGTTCCGTCTCGCAATAAGAAGATTTCCGATATGATCGACAAGCTGAGGGCCCTTTTTCGAAATGGCTCTCAACTTGGAGTATCTGAGGAGAGAGAATATAGAAATCTACTCGAAGAACTGGAAAAGGCTTCAGTATCTGCCGCTGAAGACGAAAAGCAAAGGAAGCTGCAAGAGGAGCTTCGTGAGAGTATGGATGAAATCAAGAAAATGCTGCTCAAGCGGAACAACACTGAAAATGATTAAGCTGGATGCGCGACCATCAGCACCGAGGGCCTTCACTCAGCGAGCGGGAGAGCTGTTAGTTAAGTTAAAAAAGAAGGTTGCAGAAGGTCAGGCACTTACTAAGGATGACATTAAAAGGAGTTGGTCCCACGACGATGTCCCCAGAACCCTGCGCGCCTGGCATAATGAGAAGTGCTGTTACTGCGAGCGAAAAAGAGATCCTGCTCCTGAGTCTGATGTAGAGCATTTTAGGCCTAAATTGGGGGTTACCGGATTTCCGGCGCATCCTGGCTATTGGTGGCTTTCACATGAGTGGAATAACTTCTTGTTTTCCTGCAAGCGCTGTAATCAAAAATACAAGGGTAACCATTTCCCCCTGCGAGAAGAGGAAAAACGTGTCGACACGCCTGATTCAGATCTTGCGCTTGAAGAGCCTTTTCTTATAAACCCTGCTGTCGAAAATCCAGAAGATTTTATATCGTATCGATGGGACGCAGAGGTTGATATCCTTGTAAAACCCTACGGCGTAGATGATGAATGTCGGGGAAGCAAGACAATAGAGATCTTGGGCTTAGATCAACCTGACCTTATGGAGGAGCGAGGCGCTTTAATGCTCACTCTAAGGGGTATCGAAATGGAGATGAGGGCTGGACAATATCGTGGTTGCAAGATGATAATCGATCGCGCCAAGAATCGTATTAAGGCGGAGACTTCGTCAAAGACTCCTTTTTCTGGTTTTAAGCGTGCCTTCTTCAGGGCGCAAGGCCTTCGCGAATATATTTCAGATTGATCAGGACTCGAACTCGCCTAATGTCACACCGTGCACATAGCCTTATGACGAAAGGGTTGTGTTTTACAACTCCTGCATACGTATTGGACGAGGGCCTAATTTGTGCATCGGCAAAAACCGTGAACAAAATAGTGAAAGATGTTTCCGGCAGGTTGTTATTTGCGCTGAAAGCATTTGCTCTTATAGAAGAGTTGGGCAGGATGTTGCCATCGATAGAAGGATTTGCCGCCAGTTCTCTCTTTGAAGCGAGATTGGCACGCGAAGTTCTCGGCAGCCAAGGACACGTTCATATGACAACCCCTGGCTTTCGTACAAATGAGATGGATGCCGTTGTCGAGTGTTGCGATTTCGTTTCCTTCAATTCGCTTTCACAATGGCAGAGGCTGCATCCCAACGTTGCTGGACAGATCTCATGTGGATTGAGGATCAATCCGCAACTGAGCTTTGTAAGGGACAAAAAATACGACCCTTGCCGGAAACACTCTAAGCTTGGCGCGCCTTTGGACCAAGTTGTCTCGTTGCTGAAAGGGCGCGATGGTACGCTGAACGGCGTCCGAGGGATCCATTTCCATACGAACTGTGAGTCCGAGAGTTTCATCCCCTTGCTGAAGACGGTAAAGCATATCGACAGGCATCTATCCAAACTGCTGAAGCAGGTTGAATGGGTCAACCTCGGTGGAGGGTACTTATTCGAGGATGGGTGCGACCTTGACCCCCTATTCGAAGCTGTAGCCCTTTTGAAGGACAAGTACAATGTCGAAGTCTTTATTGAGCCGGGAACGGCTATAGTGGGCGATGCCGGAACGCTTGTGGCCAGTGTATTAGACATTTTTGAGAGTGACGGAAAGACGATTGCGGTTCTCGACACGACGGTGAACCATCTTCCTGAAGTTCTGGAGTTTCAATACCGGCCCGATGTCTTGAATGATACTCCTGGCGGTAAGTTCGAATACATTCTTGCAGGTTGCACTTGTCTTGCCGGGGATGTCTTCGGAGAGTACCGTTTTGAGGAACCGCTGTCTGTAGGTTCTCGTGTTGTTTTTCTGGGCTGCGGTGCGTATAGTCTGGTGAAGGCACACATGTTCAACGGCGTGAATTTGCCGACGATTTACATTCAAAGGGGCAACGGTGAAGTGGAGGTCATTCGCCGTTTCGGATACGAGGATTATCTTTCGAGAATGGGAGGCAATATAAGTGCGGCTGATCGAACAAGAAATAACTCTTCCGGCGTCACCGGACCACAAGAATCTACTGTCCCATATTCGGCAGCAATGCAGCCAGTTCCACCTGCCGAATGAGGTGCCTGTTCGATTTGTGGTCAGCCGCACTACATCAAAGAACTATCACTGCGAATTGGGCACTCTGTCTGGCACCGATGTAATTTCTCGGCCGTCTCGCCGGTCTATCTTCGATTTTGAACGAAGAAAGACGGAAACCGTTGATCAATTCAATGCGATCTTGCTGGTTCCTACGGGAATTGGTGCGGAAATCGGCGGACATGCCGGCGATGCTGGACCCGTAGCTCGATTGCTGGCCAGCGCCTGCGATCATCTCATCACGCACCCGAACGTCACGAACGCTTCGGACATCAACGAGCTCCCCGAGAACGGCCTCTATGTGGAGGGCAGCGTCATTGCGCGTATGCTCATGGGCACCGTGGGTCTGCAAAAGGTGCGATCGAACCGCGTCCTCCTTGTGATGGACGATCACGAGGTGGCTGGTATTGCCGACTTGGTTGTAAATGCCGCCTCGGCTGCGCGTGCCACGCTTGGGCTGGATTGTCCCCGTGTAATAAAGATGAGCTCTCCTATCCAGATGAAAGCGGAATATTCATCTTCTGGAACAGCTGTGGGTCGAATTGACGGGCTCGAGCGGCTTTACGATGCCGTTGCTGCTCATCGTTCGGAATTTGATGCCATCGCAATCGCATCGGTGATTGATGTTCCCCTGGGATACCATCGAGAATACTTTGATTCCAGCGGTGAGATGGTTAACCCGTGGGGTGGGGTGGAAGCAATGCTAACACATGCGGTTTCGATGCATTTCGATGTGCCGTCTGCCCACGCACCCATGATAGAAAACGCGGAGATTTTGAATACCTTCTTCGGGATTGTGGACCCACGAATGTCGGCTGAGGCGGTATCCAATTGCTTTCTCCATTGCATCCTCAAAGGCCTTCACCGCGCCCCGCAGATCGTGACTGACCTGGCGAGCCTAAATAGCTCTAATGTAATAACGGCATCCGATGTCTCTTGTGTGATAATCCCGAATGGATGTGTTGGATTGCCCACCCTCGCGGCGCTTGAACAAGGCATCCCCGTCATTGCCGTAACAGAAAATCGAAATCGCATGCAGAATGATCTAACCACATTGCCCTTTGAGCCAGGGAAATTGTTTGTCGTGAACAATTATCTTGAAGCTGTGGGCGTTATGACAGCCCTTAAAGCCGGAGTCGCTGTCGGTTCAGTACGCCGGCCCTTGCCCGATACGTCGGTCTCAATAGTATCCTCAGATACACCGAGGATGTCGAAACAGAGCTCTCCCTCAGAATCCCTTGCCACGGAAGAAGCCACAGAGTAGCCCTGCTCACGCAGCCCGACCTCAAGAATGAACAAGATTCATTACACCGTTCCAATGCCGTCTATTGATTCACATTGTGGGTTGATCTAAGAATACAATCCGAGGGGGTCTGTCTGCAAGCCATCCGGGCCTGTGTAGCGGGCCACCTCTTGGCAGAATCTTCCTTGCAAAACAGGTTGGCATTTGTTAGGGTGCGCGGGCAATTAGGACCCTTCTTCCTGTTTTGGCCCCCTTGTGGGGTAAGGGGATAGTGTCGCCTGGCTTAACCTATCCGCCTTTCTAGGCCTATCGGGCATTATCGTACCGCTCGTCTTGTCGATTGAAAGTTAGGCATAGCGCTATTCGTCAGGGGTCAACGGTCATCACCTTATGAGGAGCGTGCAGAAGCCTGTTATCCCAAACTGGGGTAGTGCCTCCCACAAGCACAAACTGATCTAAGTCGGGACAGTGGGTTATAGGCCCTGGCGCGAAGGTTGGTATATGAACCTCATCCACAACCACATATCCACTATATTGGTCAAGGCGCAGCATGCGCCTGCCGCCATCGTCGGGAATAGCAGTAACCCATACCTGATGATCACCGCTGCTAGAATATGATACAGCCAAACCCTTTACATTAGAGTAGCCCGCCGGTACAGCTTCTTCCTGCAATACGGACCCATCGGTTTTGCTGAAAGAAAACATGCGATGGATGCCTCCATAATCTACGACTGCAAGTAACCGGTCAGGCTGTGGGGGATAGAACTCAAGGGAGATAATACCTTCGGCGGGTGGCGCAAAGGACTCAACGAGAGTCAGGGTGTCAGGATTAAAGGCTATTGTGTATTTTGATACGAGCGATGGCATCGTTGCGGCATTTTGCTGCTGCCACGAGATCCATACATGGCTACCATCATAACAAACGCCCCGGATCCATGGTGACGTATCGGAGAAGGGGGGCGTGGGGCTATTCCCACTTGAGCCAACGAGCGCACTAAAGGTCTGGCGGCCACTGTAATCGTATATTCTCACGTAGGCGTCGTCTTTGTTCGACTCGTGGTAGTTTATGCTCGCAATGAGCAAGCCCGGTCCGAAGTAACCAATATCCCTGATCGTGGATTGCCGCACGGTGGAGGTCATATAATGGAGGCCACCCAACGTTAACGAATTCGTGACCCTTGGATCAAGGGATCCTTCACCGGAGTACGCGCTTGATGAGATAAAGACCACGAAAAGGCTGGTCAATGCAACGTGGCTGATTCGCATAGCTCGTCCTCCTAAAGATTTTCTTCCTGACCTGGATTTCCTGAAGGCTAATTTTTACAGCGCTTATCACACATATTATCATTTGTGAGTGGTCAATCAATTATTCGCTTTATACGCTAAGTCCTTCATCTGTGGCGGGTGCCGCCAATTTATCAAGTCAGGGCTTTAGTATTTTAGACAAGATGTCTTGTTCGAGGATTGGCCTTCGAGCAGGGTTAAGTCTCCTCGCCGTGATTCACTAAGTGTGGATGCGGGTATAAAATCCACCGCAAACCGGGAAGGCGGCTGTACACCGCCAAGAGGATCGGGATCTTTCTCCATGTTCCCAGTCGCCTGTGGGGAAGGACCTGATCCGACCCGCGGATAGGCGACCAAACATGACATCAATTCCTGACATTCGTAAACGCGCGTGCCAGCTTCTTAAGATATGGGAAGACTTCGTAAGGGTCTCAGGTGGGACTTTTCCTCACAGCCAAGAACACCTCGCGGCGATCCAAACAAATATCACCGAACTGGTTTTGCGACCCTATCAGCTTTGCTTGTTTTATGGCATTGAGTGGCCTACAGACATCACGGCGGCATGCAAGGAATTGAGGGGTCG
>JAJDCN010000332.1 GCA_029260815.1 Planctomycetota bacterium | reverse complement strand
GTACAATCGCCACCCGTATGGGTACAGCTCGTCGAGAGAAAGCACACCTGTACGACTGATGGATTGCACGGAGGGCGAGCGCTATCTTTCTGGCTGGCTCGAATCGCGCACACAAGTGGTCCTGGCTACCGCCAGCGTTATTCATCCCGCCCGGGAGCGAGTTCTGTTTCGAAAAGAAGCCGAGGGGATCACCGTGGAAAACGGTCTTGGCGTGGATATCGAAAACCTCGAAGTGATTGCCGGGGAACGGCTCTACAAAGTCAAAGAACTTGCCGCGGGCGGCAGCGTGACTGTGGCGACGCCGAGCCAGCGCCGATTCTCGGGCCTCAATACGGCGCGTAGGCAATTGCTGATGCGCTCTCAGCCTGGCGCCTCGGCTCGATTGGCGGACAACGCCTTTTTCTGCGAGACCCTTGGCTCTCCATTCCTGCGCACCGGCCTGGAGGATATGGAATCCCAGGATGGAAGCAAGCACATCCTTGTGGGAGAAATTGTCTGGGAGCAGCCATGATCGTGGAAGTAAAAAACCTTTCGAAGCGCTTCGGCGACCTGCATGCCGTTCAATCCATCAACTTCCACATGAACGCTGGCGAGGTCTTTGGCTTCATCGGACCCAACGGCGCCGGAAAAACCACGACCATGCGAATCCTGGCGACCCTGGAGATGCCCACCCGGGGCGATGCCTTCATTGACGGGCACTCGGTCAGCCACTTTCCCGAAAAAGTCCGTTCCCGGCTGGGCCTGATGCCTGATTATCACGGCGTCTACAACAATATGGACATCGCCGACTACTTGGACTTCTTTGCCCGAGCCTACCGCCTACGCGGCCGCAAGCGACGCGAGCGGGTGGACAGCGTTGTAGACTTCGTGGAACTCGGTCCTCTGCTCCACAAACCGGTCACGACCCTCTCCAAAGGGATGCGACAACGCCTTTCGGTGGGGCGCATGCTGATCAACGACCCGGACGTCCTCATCATGGACGAGCCTACGGCGGGCCTCGATCCGCGGGCACGGATCGAATTTCGCGAGCTGATCAAGGTCCTTGCGGCCGAAGGCAAGGCGATCATGATCAGTTCTCATATCCTGTCAGACCTATCCGACGTATGCACGCGCGTGGCAATCATCGAGCGGGGCGAGATCGTCGCCACCGGAACGATGGAAGAGGTCCACACCATGGCCCACGACCGCCGAAGTGAGGCCAAAGGGGTGCAGAACGGGAACCGTGCGGCCCGCATCCTTGAGGTGGAAGTGCTCAAGGACGGGGAAAAACTCGAAACCTTTCTTACCCTTCAGCCGGACGTAAGCGAAATCCGCCACGTGGATCATCGCCTGGAAGCACTCTACACCGGCGACGACAAAGCTCTTACTGCACTGCTCCAGCGGATCGTACAGGACGGGTTCGCAGTCAAGCACTTCAGTTGCCGATTTGAAAGCCTTGAAGACATTTTTATGACCTTGACTGAAGGGAAGCTGCAGTGAGCGCGGGACTCCTGGAAAAACTAAGCGATAAAACCAGTCCGATTGTTGTAAAAGAACTCCGGCAGGCAGTGAAGAGCAAAGCAATGGTCGTTTTGTTCATGATCGTGCTCACCATATCTCTGTGCGTTGCCGTGGCAGCGACCACCGCCCATCTTCGGTCCGGTCCATCCGGCGGATCTGAGGCCCGAGAGATGGTCATGTCCCTCGCTCTTGTGGAACTCTTTCTTGGCGCCCTATTTGTTTCGTTTCTTGCCATGCGCGGCGTCATGGACGAATTGCAGGATCGGACGCACGAGTTGGTGGTGCTGGCCGGTATTCGACCGGCCGGCATCGTGTGGGGCAAGCTGTTGAGCGTGAGCGCACAGCTTCTGGTTTACTATTCCAGCGTAGCCCCCTTTGTTGCGTTTGCGTATCTGTTGGGTGGGGTGGATATTTACGTGGCGGTAGCACCTTCGTTTATGGCATTCCTGCTTTCGCTGTTGTTCGCCCTGTTCGCAATCTTCATGGGAGCCTTGGCACGATCCGCCGGCGGACGTTCAATCGCTTCGGTCCTCTTCGTTATCTTTTCCATAGGCGGCGGATTGATCACTTGGGCTATTTTGACGTTGGCGGTCGGAGGGGGATTGCCCAGTCTGGAGGCGCTGATTTACGGAGCGATATTCTATGCGGTGCCGTTCTTGGTTTTGTTTGCCTTTTGTGTTGCACGTTTTGAGGTCGTAGAACGGCCACTGGCCGGATACTATCCCCTTCCCGAGACAAATCACCGGAGCGCTACGCCGTGTCTGTGATAAAAATACCACTTCTGGCAACATTGTCCGACCGCGCCAATGCAATCGTCGTGAAGGAAGTTCGGCAGGCCGTCAAGAGCAAGGTCATGATTGTCACCTTTATGCTTATCCTGCTTGTTTCGATAGTCATTGCCGTCGGCTTCACGGCATCCCGATCGACATCGGGTCCCTATGATCAATCCCATGGATCGGACATGGTCGCGACGCTTTCGGTGATAGAATTGTTCTTCGGCTGCGTGCTGGTCTCCTTCACGGCGCTGCGCGGGATGATGAGCGAGCTGCAGGAGAAAACGCACGAGATGGTGGCGATCACCGGAATCCGACCCATCAGCATTGTCTGGGGCAAGCTGGTTAGTGTCTTTGTCCAACTCCTCGTCTACTTCTCAGGCATCGCGCCCTTTATTGCGTTTGCCTACCTGCTGGGTGGCGTGAGCATCGTCGAGGCGGTGTTGCCCACTGTTTTTTCATTTTTCCTGTCGCTGCTTTTTGGAATTCTCGCGATTAATCAGGCAGCCTCGATTCGTCGTGAGCAGGCCCGGCCAATGATCTCCGCCCTTTTCTTAATCCTGAGCTTGGTCCTGTTTGGCTTTCTCGCC
Source organism: Planctomycetota bacterium (assembly GCA_029260815.1). Classification (GTDB taxonomy): domain Bacteria; phylum Planctomycetota; class B129-G9; order JAJDCN01; family JAJDCN01; genus JAJDCN01. Next base: position 8,007 of record JAJDCN010000332.1, on the reverse strand, counting down.
AGCGGAATGGTCGAAATGATTGAAGCGCGCTGGATGGGTGTTGAATTCTCTATTTCCTTCGCTTTGGTCTATTTGGTTTCTTTTACCATGCTGTTCGCAACCTGTGTGACCCGGTTCATGCCCGAGACGAGCAACCGGAGCGGACCCGTTCGGGTTGCCGCCTTTGGGGCGATTCTGCTGACCTGTGGCGTTTGCGCCAGCGGAAGATGGTGGATGAATCCCACGGCCTACAGTTGGGCTTCTTATATTCTTAACATCATCTTATTGATGATGGCCGGTATCAGCATGGCGGTAGCTTCTGTTGGAAAACCGGGGCTGACACTACGAATGCGAAAATCTCTACCGAGGCGGAAGCCGCTGGCGTTTTTGGTTTCTCCATTCCTATCGGGTCCGGGGTTCGGTTGGATCTTTAGTATGCTCCTGATTGTAATAGTCGAAGGCTCCGCCGCCTTGTCTTGGAACTCAGCCCCACGCTCTCTGTATCAACCGAATCCCACGCACTTGGCGGTCATACCGCTGTATTTCATCATTTACTATGGCTTGGGCTCGCTCGTTCTGAATTCCATAAAGGCACTCACGAATTTGTCTGGCCTGAAGGCTGCGATAAATTACTTTGCTCCTATCCTGTTCTTTCTGTTGGTTCTGTTCCTCCACGAAATTGTGTCGGGGGGCAACCTGAACAAGCGCGATCCGGTCTACTACCTGCAGCCCTTTGGATGGACCGACGGATTGTGGGGCTCGAGCAGTACAAACCTGGCGGAGGTTGCACTTGTAGTTATCATTGGTACCGCGGGCACTGTACTGCTTCTGCGCTTGGCCGTCGCGACCCTGGACTTTAAAGCCCTCCGCGTCGCGTTGGCGGAAAACGAAAAGGACCGGCTTGCCGCGGAATCGGCACCGGACGTATAGGAGGTCAAACCCGTGGCCCAACGGGACGTGGATCAAATTGCTCAGGCGGCCAGCCTGTTCGGTCTGGCCATCCCACGAACGGCTCTGACGGGGGCAGCGGGCGAGAACCTGGGAACCGGCGTCGGCAGCTCTTTGGAATTTCAGGACTACCGCGAATACACGCCCGGCGACGACCTGCGCCACGTGGATTGGGCCGCTTTTGCGCGCACCGACACTTTGATGGTGCGCTTGTATCGGGAGGAAGTCTCACCCACCGTCGAGATCGTGCTCGACGCCAGCGCATCCATGGCCTCGGATCCTCAAAAGCGAAGCCTCGCCCTCAACCTGGCGTCGTTTTTCATTGTTCTGGCCCGGGCCCACAATTCGCGGCCGGTTTTATGGCTCGCCGGCGAGCGGGTTCTTCGGCATGCCGGCGATTGGGACAGGCATCTTGATGCGGTCATTTTTGACGCCACCGTCGATCTTGCGAGCGTCTTGGCGGCGAATCGCCCGCAATTTGCACATCGGTCCTTGAGGGTCGTGATTAGTGACTTTCTTTTCCCGCACGATGCGGAGACTTCGCTACAGGTTCTGTCCAAAGGAGCCGCGAGTCTAGCGCTGCTGCAAATCCTCTCCACAGAAGAAGCGCAACCCGCGCCGGGCATGGCTCGACGGCTGGTCGACGTGGAAACGCACGAATACTGCGACATCGTCCTTTCCGAGCAGGCAGTGGCGACCTACAAAGAACGGCTTGAGCGCCTCAAGGGCGCCGTTTCTCGCGCGGCTCGACGGATTTATGGGGCCTATAGTTGCATCGTGTCGGACCGATCGCTGCTCGAGGTCGCGCGGCAAGACCTGTATCCCGCAGGTATCGTGGAGGCCCGCTGATGGAGTTCGCCGCTCCTTGGGGATTGCTGGCCGGGCTCTCGATTCCAACGATCCTGGCCATCCACATGTTTCGCCGTCGGTATCAGGAGAAACCCATTGCAGGGGTTTTCCTCTGGGCCGAAATCGCGCCCACCGCATCAGTCGGACGACGGCGCGATCGTCCACCCATCACCCGCAGTCTGCTCCTGGAGTTGCTCGCCGCGGCCATCTTGACGTTGCTGATCGCCGAGCCCCTTTTCCCGACCGAGGATGTTGTGGAGCATCTTGTTTTCGTTTTGGACAACTCCGCTTCCATGTCTGCAAAGGACGCGGACGATACTTCCGCGCGGGATCGGGCCATCGCGCGCGTGGAAGAAGTCGTCGAAGACGTTCCCCGCTGCGTTGTCACCGTCATCACCACTGGGCGTCAGCCGGAGGTCCTGGCCGGTCCGGCCGCCTCTCCGCGAGAGACTGAGCAGGCCTTGCGGAACTACCGGCCGCTACTGGAGCGCCACGACTTCTCCGCCGCATTGCTGCTGGCCACGCAGGTGGCCGGTAAGGGGAAGGTAATCTTTTTGACCGATGGAATCGATGCGGATCGCCCTGTGTTGCCCCAGGTCGCGGTGGAGGCTCTGGGCCGACCCTTGGCGAATGTGGGAATCACTTCGGCATCGTATATCGTGCCGCCCATGGAGCCCGAGGGGGCGCGGATCTTTCTTCATATCTCCAACCTCAGCGACCAGGAGCTTCATCGAACCCTGACGCTGCGGGCGGAAGGGGCTGTTATTCACCGTGAAAAAATTGAGCTCGCCCGCCGTTCGCGCAAGGTTTTGACGGTCCCGGTTACGGGTTCCTTTGAAATCATCGAGGCCACGATCGATGAAGATGCCATGGGTGTCGACAATCGTGTCACATTGATTCGTCCCAAAGCCGCTCTGGTTCGAATCACCAATCTCCTCCCACCAGGCCGTTCTCGTAGAACGGTTGAGCGGGCTCTTCGGGCGACTCGCGTGACCGAGGCTGCGGACCCAGCCACGGCGGATCTCGTCTTTGCCTTACCGGGTGCACATTCGGCGACGCACGAGAGCCAGTGGGTGGTGGAGTTCGGAGGCGATGCGAAAGGCGTCGATCTCATCGGGCCGTACATGATTGAGCGTGCCAACCCGTTGGCAGAAGGCATCCAACTGGATGGCGTTGTCTGGGGCGGCGTGAGCCAAGAGAAAACCACTGCTCGCCCGATCATCTCCGCCGGCGAATTTCCGCTCTTTACGGTTGCAAAAGAAGCCCAAGGGCTTCGTTTGCGCCTCAACATCGACATGCAGCGTTCCAACCTTCACAAGAGTCCGGCCGGGCCGCTGCTAATCAGCAATATCGTCGAGCGCAGACGCGAACAGCTTCCGCAATTGCTCCGCTGGAACCTGCACCAGGGCGAGCGATTCTCCCTGCTGCCTCCGGCCGATACGGGAGGCCGATTGATCGGCCCCTCCGGCGATGCGTCCAGGTTGGGGGCCGGGCGGCCTATCTTGCTTACCGCGCCTGCACAGACAGGGGTGTATACGATTCAGTTTGTGGAGACGGACTTCGACCAATTTGCGGTCAACTTCCTGGACGCTACGGAGTCGGACCTGAGCCGATGTAGTGAAGGAGCCGAGGACGCGCCCGACACCTCATTGTACGGCCAAGTCCAGGCGAGCTACGCCAAGCCCATGATCGAAGCCATTGCAGCTTTGGTGGTTCTGAGTGTGCTTCTGTACAACTGGTACCATCTAGTCGGGAGGCGCCATGACGTTTGAACGTCCCGAGCTGCTGTTACTGATCCTGCCAACCCTGGCCGTCTACTGGCGACTGGCGCGCGTACGCGGCGTGACCGGTTGGCTTCGCGTCGTCTGCCTCGCGCTTCTTGTCACCACGATTGCCGGCCCGAAAATCGTTCGGGAGTCCACGGGTGCCGATGTTATCGTGATCGTCGATCGATCCGAGTCCATGCCGGTGGAGGGGGAGAACAATCCTGAGGAGATTATCGCAGCGATCGAAGACCTCCGGGAGGAAGGCTGCTCTGTGGGCGTTGTGGAATTCGCCGGTGCGCCAAGGATGACCCGGATGACCGCGACCGAAGGACACTACACTCGTCCGTCCACTCGGCCTGTAACCAGTGGGTCCGATCTCGCCGGTGCCCTGGAGATGGCCGTGAGTATGATTCCAAAAGACCGGCCCGCGCGGCTCGTGGTGATTACCGATGGCAAGTATACCGACCGGTCGCCTCAAGCCGCCTGGCGGCTTGCCGCCGCGCGGGGCATTCCGGTGGACTACCGGTATTCTGCGCGTCCGGAGGAAACCGATGTAGCTGTGTCTGAGCTATCTTTGCCACGGAGCGTTGACGCCCATGAGCCGTTTCAGTTCAGTGGCGCGGTGTGGTCCAACGCGTCGGGTGCGTTTCAATACAAGCTCCTGCGTGGCGACCGGGTTCTCGGCCGCGGTCAAAGCGCCATGAAGCCGGGCCTGACCCACCTGAGCTTTCGCGACATCCTTCCCGAACCGGGAACCCATGAATACCGCCTGGAGATCGAGTCGATTCTAACTCTCGTTACGGAAAACGGGAAGCCCACTCTGAAACCGACCAAGGATTCGGTAACCCTTAACAACGCCGGCCGCGCGGTGGTGCGGGCCGAAGGCAAGCGAGGCCTGCTCGTGGTGAACGCCACCGGTCGCGTGGGAAATTTTGCAAAAGCCTTGACCGCCGGCGGTCTGGAGGTGACCGTCGCGAAGCCGTCCAACGCGAACTTTAACCAGGAAGGATTAGACAGCTACACCGCTGTCGTTTTAGAAAACGTACATGCGCACACCCTTGGTCTGCCCGCCATACGGTCTCTCAGTCGGTACGTCAACGACTTGGGCGGCGGCCTGTTGGTCACCGGTGGAAAGCAGAGCCTCGGGGTTGGCGGCTACATGAGAAGCGACCTGGAAGACACTCTTCCCGTCTCCATGGAGCTGCGTACCGAGCACAGAAAGGCCTCCGTGGCGATCGCGATTGTCCTGGACCGATCCGGTAGCATGGCGGTGTCAGTGGGTGGGGGGCGGACCAAAATGGACCTGGCGAATCTGGGTTCGGTAGAAGCCCTGCATCAACTGACCGAACATGACGCTCTTGCCGTGATTGCCGTGGACAGTTTGGCGCACATTATCCAGCCGCTTACAACACTGTCGGACAAGAAGCGGGTCGCCGAGACGATCCTTCATATTGATTCCATGGGCGGCGGGATTTTTGTGAAAACCGGCCTGATTGCTGCAGGCAAGGAATTGGAGCGAGCCAAGCAACAGACTCGCCATGTTTTGTTGTTTTCCGATGCCGGCGATTCGGAGGAGCAAGAAGGGTGCGACGAACTCGTCGCAAGCTTCAAGCGTATGGGGATTACGCTTAGTGTGATCGGTCTGGGCACCGAGCGCGATAGTGATGCGGAATTTCTAAAGAGAATCGCACGGGACGCCGGAGGTCGCTGTCTATTCACGGCCTCTGCGAAGGAGCTGCCACAGTTGTTTGCACAGGAAACCCTCGCGGTGTCCAGGAGCACCTTTGTGGACGAGTTCACACCGACACGGCGAATGCCCGACGCCCGGGGCTTTGGTGACACGGGGGGTGGAGGGTTCCCGACGCTGGGCGGATACAATTTGTCTTACCTACGGCCTAACGCCACCGCGGGCGCGATTACGGATGACGAATATGAAGCGCCGGTCACGGCCTTTTGGCAGCGAGGGCTGGGCCGCGCCGCGGTTGTTACCGCGGAGGTCGACGGAGAGTTTACAGGCCCGCTGAGAACGTGGAATGGCTACGGCGGCTATTTCTCAACCCTGTGCCGGTGGTTGGGCGGGGAAGCGGAGCCGGGCGAGTATCGACTTGTCTGCAAGCGAGAGGGCGGTACGGTCACAGCGATGCTGGAGCTGGATCCGGCGTTCCAAGCCGCCGCGCGCCTGGTCAAACCGACGTTGCTTGTGGTCCCCCCAGACGGTGAACAACCGCGCTCGATTCCGATGAATTGGGTGGGCGAGGATCAATTGGTTGCCACTTTCAAGGCGGAGAAACAGGGAACTTACTTTACCGTTGCCAAGATTGATCCGGGTTCCGGAGGAATCAGAACGGTACGCGGCAACCCTGTAACGCTTCCCTACTCGCCGGAGTTTGCGCCGTTCGACAAGGCAGAAGATCCCAAAGTTCTGCTGGAGACGATGGCGAAAGAGACGGGTGGCAAAGCTCGTGGGTCCTTGGAGGGAGTCTTTGACGTGTCCGGCCAGATAATGGCGAGTTGGCGGATGGCTCCTGCCTTGCTTGGTGTTGTGGCTGTTTTGATGCTTCTGGAGATCGCAGGGCGACGATTGAGTTTGTGGCATGGCATCGACAGCGGTGCGGCCGCGCGCGCTATTGCTCGAGCAGGCCAGCGGGCAAACGTTTGGGGGTCGGCACGTATTTCAAGAAAGCGCAAACGCGCGAGTGAAGCTCGACCGGAAACACCAGATGCTGTAGAGCATGTGATTTCCTCCACGGGCGCAGGCTCGCAGGGCGGCCCCGAGGCGGAATCTAAGAAGCCCAGTAGCGTGAACGCGTTGAAAGCGGCCAAGGACAAGGCACGCAAAAAAACGGATCGTTAAAGGCTTGTGCTTTCGTTCCTTCTAGCACTTTGCGTGCCTATTTCGTTGACAATTCCCCAGTCCGGTGTTAATCTGTTTCCTGGAAAGAGTTTACTTCCAGGATGGAGAGGTGTCCGAGTGGCCGAAGGAGCACGCTTGGAAAGCGTGTAGGCGGGTAACTGTCTCGCGGGTTCGAATCCCGCCCTCTCCGCCAGGCAACGAGCGAGTCGCGACCGAGGAGGAAGTGACGGCCAGCTCTTCAGTTTTAGGGATTCGGATCGAGGCTCGGCCCGAAAGACGGTTTGCGACAATAAGGAACGATACGATGAGAGGCTTTGGAATCGGTCTGGCGATTATGCTTTTGTTTGCCGGCATCGGTTGTGGAAGTACAAACGAGCCCACGATCAAAAGCTCCGAAGCTTTCTGGACGGAGAACAGAACGCGTCAACCGATTACCCTCAATACGACTCGGGGGGCGATAACGATCGAGCTGTACCTGAAGGAATCCGCAGTGGCCAGCGCGGTTGTCCTCAGGGCGGCCGAGTTGGGGTTCTATGACGGTCGAGAATTCTTGGGTAAGCGACAGGAGGAGCGCCGCGATTTCTATGAAATTGTGCCGCTAAAATTGAGCCGAAAAGAATGGAAGGCTCTCTACAAAGACATTACGCGGGGGGTTGTCGAGCTTCCATTCCGGCGTGGCTCGGTGGGCATGATTGCCCGTGGGGAGGATGTAAGGCGAAACTCAAGTGGCGGGTTCTTCATCTGCACCCGAGTGAATCAAGAATTTAACCTCCTCAACGGCCGATTTACACCCGTGGGGCAGGTGGTTTCGGGGATGGACGTGGTGGATCTATTGAAAGCAGGGGATAAGATACTCAGCGTTCAAGCTCCCAAGCTGGATGACATCCTCAACCGCAAGTTTGTGGACAGTATGGAGATTATTTCGAAAGAATAAAGGCTGTGCGGGACGGGGAGTCGGCGGTGCCCTGTAACCTGCAATCCGCCATAGCAGGGTCCTTCGCTCCTCCGAGGTTGCCTTTGCCCGGTTGCTCAAAGCGAGTAAGCGGCGTTGAAGGTTTGGTCCTATGCAATAGAAGATTGTGAACTTGGTCAGGCCTTGATTGGAGCAGCCATAAGCATTTCCTTCTATGTGCCGTAGGGTTGCCGAACTGGAGCTGGCTGTTCGCGGCGACATCGGACGGGGAATCGAAGAGGAGCTGCACAGCCATAAACAAGCCGCAGGGAGGGCCACCCATGGCCTACGTGGTTCTCGCCAGAAAGTATCGACCGCAGACCTTCGACGAAGTCGTGGGTCAGGAAGCAGTCGCCCAAACGCTGAAGAATGCGATCAAGCTCGATCGCGTGGCCCACGCATTCCTGTTCTCAGGGCCGCGGGGCATCGGCAAGACCTCGCTCGCCCGAATTCTGGCTAAGGCACTCAACTGCGAGACGGGAATCACTCCGGAACCCTGCGGCAAGTGCGTGTCGTGCATCGCCATCGCCGAAGGCCGCGACCTAGACGTGATTGAGATCGATGGGGCATCCAACAACGGCGTAGAAAACATCCGGGAACTCCGTGAAAGCAGCGATTACGTCGCCCTGCGCAGCCGCCACAAGGTCTACATCATCGAC
>JAJDCN010000331.1 GCA_029260815.1 Planctomycetota bacterium | reverse complement strand
CAACTGGCTCCCTGGTCTTCGCTGGTGTAGATCTCGGCACGCGACCGGCCTGCACGCCAATCGCCACCGGTGTCGGTGCGGGCAAAGGCGAGTACGCCGTTGCGAATCTGCAGCTCTACCTGGTGCGCCAAATCGTCTACGCGGGTCTCGGACGCGACGATGCGCCCCGCCATCCGCCAAGAGGCTCCGACGTCCGCGCTGATCGCCAGGTGGTAGGTGCTGGTCCCATGCCGGTTGATGAGTTCGTAGACCAAGTACACATGGCTTCCTTCGGACGCGACCGCCAGAGGAATCGCAACGGTCGATTCGCCATCAGCCCCGGTGGGAACAACCGAAGCACGCCACCCGGCTTCGCCGACAATACCTAATGCCATCGTCACGCCACCCGCAACGGGGTCAGGATAAAACACGAGCACTCGTTTGTCAAGTGTAACCGCCGGAATCGGGGTCGGGGTGGCCAGGGTCAGGTTTTCGACTACCTTCTCCGGTTTGTTCCAGTACAGCGCTCCGTGTTCCGCAAGGTTCTCAGAGGCGTCAACGTTGCTGGCCGGCAGCAGAATGACATCGTAGCGGCCGGGCGACCCGATGCGCTGGACAAGGACGACCAAAGCAAGATGCTCGGCCATCGGAAAGAATTTCGGGTAATGGAAAAGCTCGCCATCCTCCACAAGCATTCCTTGATCCTGAAACGCGCTCTTTTTCGTGTTCAGAAGGGCTTGAACCGTCCCGCTACAAGTCTGCTCGTCAAAGGCTTCAAAGGAAATCGAGACGAGTGCGCCCATTGCCTGAATTAAGACCAGGTGCCCGTTGTTTTTCAACACATCCCCATAGAATCCGAAACCGTGGTGTCCGGCCTTGGACCACGTTCCGCTATCTCCGGGCTCTCGTTTGGTGTGTTTCCACGCCCGCACGACCTCACTTATCTCGCTGAGAAAGTACAAATGTTCCTCGCCCGCTTCCGTGGCAAACAGCTTCATCGGCACAAGCGCGCTCGGTCTGTCGGACGGAGCCTCCGCCGCTGCAACAACTTCCACAGACGACCATGTTGCCTTGGTATAGCTCATGCCCTGCGTGCCGTTACAAGCCATGAGGCTCATGCACGTCAAGAAAATGGCGCCAAGAAGATGGATTGGTTTAGTTCGCGCAGTATTCAAGGATCTTCGCGATCTCGCTCTTGAGATTTTCCCGTGAAACGATCATGTCGATCATTCCGTGCTCCAGCAGGAACTCGGAGGTTTGAAAACCGGCGGGCAGTTCGCGGCGGATGGTTTGTTCGATCACGCGGGGTCCGGTAAACCCGATGATCGCTTTAGGCTCGGCGATGTTGATGTCGCCCACCGAGGCGTAGGAGGCGAAGGCGCCGCCCATGACCGGGTTGGTCAGGATCGAGATGTACAACAGGCCCGCCTGGTCGTGGCGCTCCAGCGCGGCGCAGGTCTTGGCCATCTGGTAGAGGGAGAGCATTCCCTCATCCATGCGCGCCCCACCACCGGAGCCGGAGACGATGATCAGAGGCAGCCGATTCGCCGTGGCGTGCTCCGTGATCCGCGCCAGCTTCTCGCCGACGACCGAGCCCATGGAGCCCATCAGAAAGCGCGAATCGGTGATGCCGAAGGCCACCGGCCGGCTCTCGAGGTTTCCGGTGCCCACGATCCCGGCATCCTTCATGCCGGTGTTCTTTTGCGCACGCTCCAGACGATCCTTGTAGGTCTTGGAGCCCTTGAATTGGAGCGGATCGGTCGGCGTCAGGTGCGTGTGCATCTCCTTGAAGCTGCCCTTGTCCAGCATGTTCTTGATTCGCTCGCTAGCCGAGAGGGTAAAGTGGTACTGGCATTCCGGGCAGACGTGCTGTTTTTCCTCGACCTTTTTCTTGTACACGAGGTTTCCGCAGCCTTTGCACTTGAGCCACAGCCCGCCGGGGACTTCCTTCTTCCGGCGAAAGGTGATGCGTTTGAAGTTCTCCCAGCCCATGGTTACGTTTCTCCTTGTGTATCTTGGGCTTCGGTCGCGGCTTGGCGGATCGTGTGGATCGCCGCGGCCGCGTCGGGCGCACGAAACGTGGCGGTGCCCGCGACAAAAACATTGGCGCCCGCCGCCGCGGCCCGGGTTACGGTCTGTGCGTCGATGCCGCCGTCCACTTCGATCTCCTTGTCCGGCCCCGCCGCCGCGCGAATTTCGGCGATCTTCGGCAGCGTGTCGTCGATGAACTTCTGCCCGCCAAAGCCCGGAAACACGGTCATTACCAGCACTAGGTCCACGAAATCCAGACAGTCGAGTACCGTCGATGCCGGTTGGTCCGGATTGAGCGAGATGCCCACCCGCGCGCCACGATCGCGGATCTGCCGGGCCACTTCCGCGGGCCGATCGGTCACCTCGGTGTGGAAGGTAATGATGTCGGCTCCGGCGTCGGCGAACGGGTCGATGTACTTTTGCGGCTCTTCGATCATCAAGTGCACGTCGAAGGGGAGCGCGCACCGGTCGCGGACCGACTTTACGATAACCGGTCCGATCGTGAGGTTCGGCACGAAGTGGCCGTCCATGACGTCGAAGTGGATCCAGTCGGCGCCGCCAGCAGCGACTTTATCTACTTCATCGCCCAGGGCCGCAAAGTTAGCAGCCAACAAGGAGGGCGCAATTTTTACCGACGGATTGTTCGGCGTCACGTTTGTCGCGGCTCCTACAGGGCCTGGGCGCGCTTTATCAAGTCGCACACGCGGTTGGAGTAGCCCCACTCGTTGTCGTACCAGCCGACCACCTTGACCAGGTTGTCCATGACGTAGGTGGACTGCGCGTCGAAGATGCACGAGTGCGGATTGTCCACGACGTCGCTGGAGACGATCGGGTCTTCGGTGTACTCCAGGATCCCAGCCAGCGGGCCCGCTGCGGCGGCTTTGAACAGGGCGTTGATTTCTTCCACCGACGCGGGCTTGGTCACGTGCGCGGTGAAGTCGGTGATGGAGCCGTCGGCCACCGGTACACGCAGGGCCATGCCATTGAGCTTACCGTTAAGATCGGGGATCACCTTGCCTACGGCCTTGGCGGCGCCGGTACTGGTGGGAATAAT
>JAJDCN010000034.1 GCA_029260815.1 Planctomycetota bacterium | reverse complement strand
GGTTTTCCCGGCGTCGATGTGGGCGATGATGCCAATATTTCGGATACCGCTTCTCAAGGTAGAAGCCTTCTTCACTAGATTTGTCATTGGGGTTACCAGGCGAAATGCGCGAACGCTTTGTTGGCTTCCGCCATTTTATGGACGTTATCGCGCACGGTCATCGCCTCGCCCTCTTTCTTATAGGCGTTGGTCAGCTCGTCGGCCAGACGCATGGCGATCGGCTTGCCTTTCTTCTTTCGAGCGGCTTGTAGGATCCAGCGCATGGCCAGCGCCGTCTGGCGCTTACGGCCGACCGGCATGGGCACCTGATAGGTGGCGCCACCGACGCGTTTGGAGCGGACTTCGATGAGCGGCTTGACGTTGCTGATCACCGTGTTGAAGATCTCTAGCGGTTCCTGATCACCAATTCGTTTGGTGACGATGTCCATCGCCTCGTAGAAAACACTCTCTGCGGTACTTTTCTTGCCCCGTTCCATCAGGCAGTTCACAAACTTGGAGACCACCTTGCTGTTGTAGCGAACGTCCGGCTTCAACGTCTTGTCTGATGCGGTAAACTTCTTCATCGATCGGCTTTCCTTGCGTTACTTCGGTTTCTTCGAGCCATATTTGGAGCGGCCGCGCCGGCGGTCTTCGACTCCCATCGTGTCGTGGGTCCCACGGACGATGTGATAGCGAACACCCGGCAGGTCGCGGACCCGGCCGCCACGCACGAGCACGATGGAGTGCTCCTGCAGGTTGTGACCTTCGCCGGGAATGTAGGCGGTGACCTCTTTGCCATTGGACAGCCGGACCCGCGCGATCTTCCGCAGGGCCGAGTTCGGCTTCTTGGGCGTGGCGGTCTTGACCTGGAGGCAGACCCCGCGCTTTTGTGGGCAGGATTCCAGGTCGGGCGCCTTGTGGCGTTTTTTCGTTCGTTTGCGTCCTTTTCGGACCAACTGATTGATGGTTGGCATTCCGTTACTCTCCAGTTTCTCCCACGGGTTCCAGCTCCCGCGGGGGTTCCAATTGTTCAGTTGCCGTGGCCTCCTCCAGACTAGGATGGACCTTTACGTCCGTCTTGAAATAGGCTTTGAATCCGGTTCCCGTTGGAACCATGTGGCCGAGGATCACGTTCTCTTTGAGTCCCAACAGTTGATCTACCTTGCCGGCGATCGCCGCTTCGGTCAGAACCTTGGTGGTTTCCTGGAACGACGCAGCCGCGATAAAGCTGTCCGAGTGGAGCGAGGCTTTCGTAATCCCCAGCAGCACCGCTCCAGCCAGGGCCGCCTTGGCCCCTTTGGCCAAGGCGTCGTTGGCCTTGCGGAACTGGAAGCGGTCCGCGATTTCGCCCGGAAGGAAATCGGTATCGCCCTGGCTTTCCACCAGCACTTTTCGGAGCATCTGGGCGACGATAATCTCCACGTGCTTGTCATCGATCGTCACGTTCTGGGACCGATACACGTTTTGAATTTCTCGCAGCAAGTAGGTTTGGAGAACCTCTTCACCGGAGATGCGCAGGATGTCTTGTGGCACCAGCGGCCCGTCTACCAGCGGCTCGCCTGCCTTGACCCGATCGCCCTTGTGGACGCGGACGTGCTTTCCATGGGGTACCAGATGGACGCGTTCTTCCCCGTGCTCCGGCCGGACTACGATGGTCCGTTTGCCACGCTTCTTCTCGCCCAGTTCCACCACGCCGTCGACCTCCGCGATGACGGATGGGTCTTTGGGTCGGCGGGCCTCGAACAGCTCGGTCACCCGCGGCAGTCCGCCGGTGATGTCCTGGGTTCCGCTCATCTCCCGCGGCGTCTTTGCCAGCAGGGTACCGGCCATGATCGCCTCGCCGTTGGTGACCTCCAGGTACGCCTTTTCCGGGATCGGATAGACGCCTAGGATGTCGCCGCCCTTGTCCTTGATCAGGATCTGCGGGTGCCGGTCGCCCTTGTGTTCAATGATCATTTTTCGAGCGATACCGCTGTTGTCGACCTCTTCCCGCATGGTCTTGCCTTCTTCGATGTCCTCAAAGGAGACCACGCCCTCCATCTCCGAACAGATCGGGATCATATGCGGGTCCCACTTGAGCAGGATCGTGCGGATCTTGGCCTTGGCGCCATCCTCTACCATGAGGATAGAGCCGGAGGGGACGCCGTACTTGTCCAGTTCGCGCCCTTTGTCGTCGAGCAAGTCCACTTCGCCGTTTCGGTTGAGTACAACCCGCTCGCCCTCTTGGTTCACGACGGTCTTGAGGTTCACGTAGCGCACGATACCGGCCACCTTGGCCCGGATCTCGCTCTCCTCCACCGAACGCGAGGCGGTTCCCCCCATGTGGAAGGTCCGCATGGTCAGCTGCGTGCCCGGCTCGCCGATGGACTGGGCCGCGATGATACCCACGGCCAGACCCTCTTCTACCAATTTTCCGCGGGACCGATCCATGCCGTAGCATTTGGCGCACAGGCCCAGTTCGGTCTCACAGGTCAGCGGAGAGCGAACCGAAACCTTGGAGAAGCCCATGCTTTCCAGTCGCTCCGCGATGTCGCGAGTGATCAGTTCGTTCTCCCGGACGATGACTTCGTCGGTAACGATGTCGACGATCGTGTCGCGAGCGGTGCGGCCGGTGATCCGCTTGGCCAGGGGCACCTCGACCTTCTCGCCTTTGTAGACTACCGATTTAGGGATGCCGTTGAGCGTTCCACAATCGTCTTCGTTGATTACCACGTTCTGGGCCACGTCGGCCAGCTTGCGGGTCAGATACCCGCTGTCGGCGGTCTTGAGCGCCGTATCGGCCAATCCTTTTCGGGCGCCGTGGGTCGAGCTGAAGTACTCCAGCACCTGCAGTCCTTCGCGGAAGTTCGCCTTGATCGGGGTTTCGATGATCCGGCCGGAAGGTTTGGCCATCAAGCCGCGCATGCCGGCGAGCTGGCGGACCTGTTGCAGGGAGCCACGGGCACCGGACTCAACCATGCAATAGATCGGGTTGAGATACGCTTTGCCCCCGCGGGTGTCGTCGCGTAGTTCCTTCATCATCTCCTCGCCGATTACCTCGGTGGAGTGGGTCCAGCAGTCAACCACTTGGTTGTATCGCTCGCCGTCGGTGATGACGCCCTTTTCGTAGAGCTTCTGGATTTTTTCGACTTCGTCCTCGGTCTTCTGGATAATCTGCGCCTTGCGGGAGGGCATTCGCAGGTCGTCCTTGGCAAACGACAGGCCCGCGCGGGTGGCGCTCTTGAATCCGAACTCCTTGATGCCGTCGAGCACGCTCAATGTCGCATTCGTTCCCAGCAGACGGTGGCAGTCACTGATGACCTGTCCAACCGCTTTCTTGGATAGGGCGAAGTTGTAGAAAGGCATGCCATCGGGAAGGATGTCATTGAAGATGATCCGGCCGACGGTGGTTTCCACCAAGCTGTTGTCCAGGGTTTCAGTCCGCTCCAGGGCCACTCCCACCATCTCGTGAGGAATTCGCACACGGATCTTCGCCTGGGTAGAGATCTTCTTCATGGCGTAGGCCATCAGGGCCTCTTCCTTGGAAGCGAACACCATCCCTTCTCCCCGTTCGTTGTCCCGGGCGATTGTCATATAGAAACAACCCAGCACGATGTCCTGACTCGGCGCGATGATCGGTCGGCCATCGGACGGCGAGAAGATATTGGAGCTAGCCAGCATCAGGGTGCTCGCTTCGATCCGGGCCTCCATGGAAAGCGGGAGGTGCACGGCCATCTGGTCGCCGTCAAAGTCCGCGTTGAAACCCTCGCAGACCAGCGGATGCACCATGATGGCGTTGCCCTCAATAAGGATCGGCTCGAAGGCCTGAATCCCCATCCGGTGGAGCGTTGGGGCGCGATTGAGCAGAACCGGGTGTCGATCGATTACCTCTTCGAGGATGTCCCAGACCTCTTCGTCTTTGCGCTCGAGCATCTTCTTGGCGGACTTGATCGTCTCCGCGTATCCCAGCTCCTTAAGCCGGCGGATAATAAACGGCTGGTACAGTTCCAACGCGATTTTCTTGGGCAGGCCACACTGGTGCAGCTTGAGCTCCGGGCCCACCACGATCACCGACCGGGCCGAATAATCCACCCGCTTGCCCAGTAGGTTCTCGCGGAAGCGTCCCTGCTTGCCTTTGATCATATCCGTCAGAGATTTGAGCGGCCGATTGTTGGAACCCAGCACCGGCCGGCGGCAGCGGCTGTTGTCGAACAGGGCGTCGGCGGCCTGTTGCAGCATCCGCTTTTCGTTTCGGATAATCACCTCGGGTGCGTTGAGTTCGAGCAACTTCTTCAGTCGGTTGTTCCGATTGATCAGGCGTCGATATAGATCGTTGAGGTCGCTTGTGGCAAAGTTTCCACTCTCCAGCAGCACCAGGGGCCGCAGGTCTGGCGGAATGACGGGCACCACGTCCAGAATCATCCACTCCGGCTGATTGTGGGAGTCGCGCAAGGCCTCGACGATCCTCAGACGCTTGGCCAGGTCTTTGGCCTTCTGTTTCGACTTGGTCTCGATCAGATCCTGCCGCAATTGCGTGGAAAGTTCGTCCAGTTTGAGCGAGCGGAGGATCTCCTTGAGCCCTTCGGCGCCCATGCCGGCCTTGAATTTCGTGGCACCGTACTCTTCCACAGCGCTGCGGTATTCCTCTTCGGTGAGGAGCTGTTTTTGCTTGAGCGGCGTGTCCATGGGGTCGGTGACGATGTAGCCTTGGTAGTATACCACGCGCTCCAGGGAGGTGGTCTTCATATCCAGCAAAGCGCCCAGCCGCGAGGGCATGGCCTTGAAGAACCAGATGTGCGCCACCGGCGCGGCCAAAGTGATATGCCCCATCCGTTTGCGGCGCAGCTTGGAGTGGGTCACCGTGACACCGCAGCGGTCGCACACGGTCCCTTTGTACTTGATCCCTTTGTATTTTCCGCAGAAGCACTCCCAATCGCGCTCCGGACCGAAGATCCGCTCGCAGAACAGGCCGTCCCGCTCGGATCGATAGGTTCTATAATTAATAGTTTCCGGCTTCTTAACCTCGCCGGAGGACCAGACCCGGATGTCTTCCGGAGACGCCAGCCGGATGCTTACAGAACCGTAATCGTTAATCTTATCGTAAATCGTCTCAGCCATTAATGGCTCCTTCTGTTACGAAGGTTCGAGGGTTCGATGACGCGGACAGACTGTGTTCGGATCTGTGCGGTCATACCTTCTTCTTGTTCAATTCCATGTTCAGGCACAGGCCCTTGATTTCGTTGGTCAACACGTCGAAGGACATGGGCGTTCCAGGATCCAGGGCATTTTCGCCTTTGACCATAGATTCGTAGATTTTGGTGCGGCCTTCCACATCGTCGCTTTTGACGGTCAGCAACTCCTGCAGGACACTGGCTGCGCCGTAAGCCTCCAGGGCCCAGACTTCCATCTCGCCAAACCGCTGGCCGCCGAAGCGGGCCTTGCCTCCCAAGGGTTGCTGGGTGATCAACGAGTAAGGGCCGGTGGCGCGAGCGTGAATCTTGTCGTCCACCAGGTGGTGCAACTTCATCATGTAGATGCACCCGACGGTGACCCGTTGCTCGAACGGCTCGCCCGTGCGGCCGTCGAACAGTTCGGTTTTGCCATCCGGGGCAAAGCCGGCGGCCTTGAGTTCTTCTTCGATCTCCGCCTCGGTGGCGCCGTCGAAAACTGGCGAGATGGCCTGGAAGCCCAAGGCACGGGCGGCCCAGCCCAGGTGGGTCTCCAGAATCTGGCCGACGTTCATACGGGAAGGCACACCCAGGGGGTTAAGCACGATATCCACCGGTGTGCCGTCTTCCAGATAGGGCATGTCTTCCACAGGCAGGATCTTGGAGATCACGCCTTTGTTGCCGTGGCGACCCGCCATCTTGTCGCCCACTGAAAGCGTTCGCTTGGTGGCGACGTAGACTTTGACCATCTCCAGCACACCCGTGGGTAGTTCGTCGCCGCGAACTACGTGGTTGATGCGCCGCTCCCGCTCGTTCTCCAGGGCCTCGATCACCTGCTTGCGCTCGAACAGGATCGCCAGGGCCGCTTCCTTCTTACTTCGGTTGCTCAGGTTGTCGATGTAGGCATAGATCGTCTCCAACACCAGCTTCACGTCCATCTCGGTCATGTTACTCTGGACCGCGACGGAGCGCTTGGTCTCTGGGTCCACCATCCGCTGGCCCAGGGACTTGTTGAGCGCGGAAATCAGGGCTCGGACCTCTTTGGTAATCTGATCGCCGAAGTCCTTCATGAAGGTGCGGATTTCCCGCTGGTTGCGCTGGCGGTCTTCTTCGCTGAGGTTCGCTTTACGGGAGAACTTCTTCGTCCCGATGACGATCCCTTCAGTGCCGGAAGGCACCTCCAGCGAGTCGTTCTTCACGTCTTCGCCGGCTCGTCCGAAAATGGCGCGCAGTAGTTTTTCTTCCGGAGACAATTCACTCTTGGACTTGGGCGAGATCTTGCCTACCAGGATGTCGCCCGGCTTGACCTTGGTCCCGACACGGACAATGCCGGTTTCGTCCAGGTTGCGCAGGGCCCGCTCGGAGATGTTTGGGATGTCTCGTGTAAATTCTTCTCGTCCCAGCTTCGTCTCGCGCAGTTCCATATCGAACTCGTCGATGTGAATCGAAGTGTACTTGTCTTTCTTGACGAGGCTTTCGGACACCAGGATCGCGTCCTCGAAGTTGTACCCGTCCCAGGGCATGAAGGCGACAATGATATTGCGCCCCAACGCCAACTCCGCATCGTAGGTCCCCGCAGTGTCGGCGATGGGCTGCCCTTTGCGCACCCGGTCGCCGGGACGGACGATCGGCTTTTGGTTCAGGCAGGTCCGCTCGTTGAGGCCGACAAACTTGCGCAACTCGACGCGCTGGCCGCTGATAACGATTTCCCGGGCGTCGCACTTCTCCACGTAGCCGCTGACCGGAGAGCGAACCATCATCCCGGAATTGAGCGCGACGGTCCTTTCCAGACCCGTGCCCACCAGGGGCGGTTCGGTCGTCATCAGGGGCACCGCCTGGCGCTGCATGTTTGAACCCATCAGGGCGCGGTTCGCGTCGTTGTGTTCCAAAAACGGGATCAGCGCCGCGGAGACACCCACAATCTGCTTGGGCGAGACGTCCTGATAACTGACGTCCGTGCCGTCTACTTCACGGAAATCACCGCTGATCCGGGCCATGGTTTTATGGGTGGGCTTAATGCCGCCCGACGGGGACAGGTGGTGACCGGTCTCTTCATCGGCCCGAAGGAAGCGCACTTCCTTGGTGGAACGGCCCTTCTTCACCACCCGGTAAGGGGTGGTCAAAAAGCCGAAGTCATCTACCCGGGCGTAGATCGACAGGGAGGAGATCAGGCCGATATTGGTCCCTTCCGGCGTCTCGATCGGGCAGATGCGGCCGTAGTGGGAGATATGCACGTCGCGGACTTCGAAGCCAGCCCGCTTGCGGTTTAAACCACCCGGGCCCAGCGCCGACAGACGCCGTTCATGGGTCAGTTGGGCCAGCGGATTGGTTTGGTCGACCACTTGGGACAATTCGCCACGTCCAAAGAAGAAATTCAGCGTCGACGAGATCGTCTTGGAGTTGATCAGGGTGCGCGGAGTCAGCGTTTCGGGATCCTGTAGCGACATCCGCTCCTGGATCGTCCGTCGCAACTTCAGAAATCCCTTACGAAGTTCGTCGCCGACCAGCTCGTCGAGGGTGCGTACGCGCCGGTTGCCCAAGTGGTCAATGTCATCTAGCAATCCTTCCCCGGCCCGAAGCCCGACCAGGTATTTAATCGCTTCCAGAAAGTCGTCCTTGGCCATGGTCATCACGTCATCGCTGACGCCATGGTTGAATTTACGGTTCAGGCAGAAGCGGCCCACCGAGCCCAGCCGGTAGCGGGTAGCGTCGAAGAATTTTTCGTTGATCAGTCGCTTGGCCTTGTCCACCTGGGGTGGGTTGCCTGGACGCAATCGTGCGTAGCACTTAAGCAGCGCGGATTCGTAGGGCGTCCGGACTTCGCCCTCTTTCTGGGGCGTCTCACTCTGGCGCTCGGTCGGGTCTTCGCGCAGGGTGTTGAGAATCAGCGGATCGTCGACCCGGGCGATGACCTCCAGGCGCTTGATTTCGTCGGAGGCCGCGATCTTGCCGATGATCGGCTCGGTCAGCGGGGTCAACCCTTCACACAGGATCTCGCCGGTCTCCGGGTCTACGATGTCGGCCAGCGGGTACTTGCCCACCAGCCGGCTCTGCCAGTCCCCCGCCCGCTTGGTCACCATCTCGGTTGGGTAGAACAAGCGCAGGATCTGATCGGTTGTGGAATAGGCTTCGTCAAAGGTGCGCAAAAGCATCGTAGCCGGGAAACGGCCGGATTGGTCGATACGAGTCTGGAGCACGTCCTTTTTGGATACATCCAGTTCGATCCAGGATCCCCGCTCCGGGATGATCCGACAGGAGTGCATGCGACGCCGGTCGCCCGGCGAGGTCACCTCGGCGAAGTCGACGCCTTGGGACCGATGCAACTGGGCTACGATGACCCGCTCGGCGCCGTTGATGATAAATTCGCCACCGCCTACCATGATCGGGATCTCTCCGAGGTAAACCTCCTCTTCGATCGGTTCCGGCTTCCCCAGGCGCACCCGGATCTTGAACGGGGCGCCATAGGTCAGGCGCAACTCGCGGCATTCGTCCGGATCGTAGCGTGGGGCGCCCATGTCATAGCAGATGTAATCGAGCGCGGTCTTGCCATCGTAGCTGGTCACGGGGAAGATCTCCCGCAGAATGGCTTCCAGCCCGCGATTTTCGCGCTTCATCGGAGAAACGTCCGCCTGCAAAAAGGCGGCGTACGAATCTCTCTGCAATTGCATCAGATCGGGAACGTCGATAAAGTCGCCGACCTTCGCAAAATTCTTGACTTTCATATCGCCCAATTACTCCGACTCAAGATCGTTCGTGGCACAGGGATCGACTTAGGACAGCTCGACCGTGGCCCCAGCCGCTTCCAACGTGCCTTTGAGGGTCTCGGCGTCGTCCTTGGAGATGTCCTCCTTGACCGCGCAGGGCGCGCCTTCGACCATCTCCTTGGCTTCCTTCAAGCCCAGACCCGGCACCGCGGCCCGGACTGCCTTGATGACCTGCAACTTCTTGTCGCCGATCGCTTTGAGGTTTACCGTGAAGCTGGTCTTCTCCTCAACCTCCGCTCCGCCGCCGGGCATGGCCGCGACCGCAACCGCCGGGGCTGCAGCGGAAACACCGAATTTCTCTTCAAATGCGTCGACCAGTTCCTTGGTTTCCAGCAGCGTCATGGCCGCCACTTCGTCCAGGATCTTGGTGACCTTTTCCGAATAGCTCTTTTCCTCTGACACCGAATACTCCTCCTACTTCCGAATTGCCGAAAAATTTCTTTTGTCTCTCTCGAAGGGCCGGCCGCTCAGCCGCCCTCCGCCTCTTTCTTGTCGGCCAAGGCCTTCAGGCCATAGACCAAGTTGCGTTGCAGGCCGGTCAAGACAGTGACCAGACCCGTGGCCGGAGATTGAATGCTGCCCAACAAACGCGACAGCAGGACCTCCCGGGACGGAATCTTGGCGACCGCCTCGATCTGCTCGGCGTCCACCGCCTTGCCTTCCACCAAGCCACCGCGTAACTCCAAGACTTTGTTCTCTTTGCGCCAGTCTGCCAGAGTCTTGGGGGCGCTGACCGGATCCTCGCCAAACGCAATGGCGGTTTCACCGTCCAGGAACTGTTCCAGGGACTCCCGCTTGGCTTCACGAAACGCCTGGCGGGCCAGGGAATTCTTGAAGATCCGAAAATCGACGTTGTTGGCGCGCAACCGCTGTCGCAACTCGACCGCGCCTTGGGCGGATAGGCCTTTGTAGCCCAGCAGCACGCAGTTGTCCGCCGCTTCGATCTGTCGCGTGAGTGCCGCGACTTCCAGTTGTTTGATTCTCTTCGACATAACTGCCTCAACGATGCGTCAAAATGCGTACTTTGTTTCGGTGCGCCCTACTCAGGCTCCCCGGTGCCGGGTCGCTGTCGCCCTTAGACGGCCAGTTGGATTCCCGGCCCCATGGTGGAGGACAGGTGAGCCTTTCGGATAAAGATTCCCTTGGTTCCGGACGGCTTTAAGCCCTCCAGGTGCTCCAAAAACGCCTCTATGTTTTCCGTCAGCGCCGGCCCCTCAAAGGACTTCTTGCCGACGGGCACGTGGACGTTTCCACCACTGTCGTTGCGGTACTCGATCTTTCCGCCGATGAATTCGGTCACCGCACGTCCCGCGTTTTCGGTCACGGTCCCGGACTTGGGCGAGGGCATTTTGCCGTGGGGACCCAAAATCTTGCCGAGCTTGCCCACGTGTTTCATCATGCTAGGATGGGCCACGGCCACGTCAAAATCCATCCATCCATCAGTGATTTTTTTCGCCAAGTCCGCACCGCCCACCTCGATGGCGCCAGCCTTTTCTGCCGCATCGGCCGCCTCGCCTTCGGCGAAAGCGATCACGCGTACCTTCTTGCCGGTCCCGTGCGGCAGGCTGACCGAACCGCGGACCGACTGGTCCGACTTCTTCGGGTCAATGCCCAGTCGTACGGCAATTTCGACGGTCTCGTCGAATTTGACCGAGCCGAGGCTCTTGAGCTTGTCCACCGCGTCGCGGACGGCCAGCCGCGCGTCGGCATCGACGTCCTCGGCAACCTTCTGATATCTTTTCGAGTGTTTCGTCATCATCTTGCTTTAATCCTGTTCGCTGCTTCCTTCGTCCTTACCAGCCAGCTCGATCCCCATGGATCGTGCGGTGCCCAGGATAATCCGTTCCGCGTGTTCAGGACTGGATGCGGTCAGATCCGCTTTTTTCGTCTCCACAATTTCACGCACCTGCTCGATCGTCACGGTGCCGATCTTAGTTTTGTTGGGCTCCCCCGATCCTTTGGCAATCCCGGCGGCCTGCTTGAGCAGGACCGCGGCGGGGGGCGATTTCATAATAAAGGTGAAGCTGCGGTCTTTGAAGACCGTGATCTCCACCGGAATAATCGTCCCCATCTTGTCGCGCGTGGCTTCGTTAAATTTGGAGACAAACTCACCAATGTTCACGCCGTGCTGGCCCAGGGCCGGTCCCACCGGTGGGGCCGGGTTGGCCTGTCCACCTGGGACTTGCAACTTGATCAGGGCCTTTGTTTCTTTTGCCATCGCCTCGCTCTCCTCGTTCGCCTAGACCGGCTCGACTTCCCAGTATTCCAACTCCACCGGGGTCTGCCGTCCGAAGATCGTCACGATCACCTTGACCCGGCCTTTCTCGGCGTCCACCTCGTCGACTTGTCCTTCAAAACTCTCAAACGGGCCGTGCATGATCTTGACGTTGTCGCCCTTGGCAAACCGAATATCGAGCTTGGGTGCCTCTTCTTCGGCTGCTGACTCATCGTTGAGCATCTTCTGCACTTCTTCGGGGCTCATGGGGACCGTTTCTTCCTGGGTCCCCACAAAGTCGCCGACGCCCGGGGTGTCTTTGACCAGGAACCAGGCCTTCTCCGCCAGTTCTCGCTGTTCGTCCGTGGAGTCCTCTTCGGGCCGCTCCAACTGGACCATGATGTAGCCGGGGTAGCGCTTGCGGGTGGTCACCTTCCGCTTGCCGCCTTTGATTTCGGTCACCTTCTCCGTGGGGACCAGCACCTCGCCGATCTGTTCGGCCACGTCGCTTTCGTTCTTTCGCCGTAACACGTTGTCCCGGGCCCGTTTTTCTCGGCCGCTCTGGACGCGTAGGATGTACCAGTTTCTTGCCATCGCTTTTTTAAAAAATCTCCCTCAGACCGATAACGATGCTTTTATAGACCTGGTCATACACCAACAACAGGACCGCCAAAAGGACAACAAAAAACGCGACGACCTTGGAGGAGGCGATCACTTCCTTCTTGGTACTCCAGGAGACCTTCTTCAGTTCGGCCTCCGTTTCGATCAGGAAATCGGCGTTCTTGCGCCGATTGACCATCTGGAATACCACCCAGGCGCCCGGCAACAAAAGCAATCCGACGATCACGTGCCCCTGGGTGATCTTTACATCCACAAACGGAATCGCAAACGCCTGGCGAATCCACCAAGCGTCGTAGGCCGCCGGTTCGCTTAATTCGACGCGATCTTCCAGCGTCAGCTCCGCAAGCAAGGCCTTCCCGCGATCCTTCAACACGAGGTTCTTGACTCCTTTGGCCTTGTACGTCTCGAAGGCCTGCGCATCCAGCACATCCCCGGCCGATCCGATGTAGGCGGTCCGGGCCGGTGTGTTGTACAGCACCGCACAGCCCCACAGCAAAAAGACAGACAGGGCCGCCGCACCCACCGATCGGGCCCAGACGCCCTGCCCTTTTTTGTATATTCCGAACAGGCTCTTGATCATCAACCTTCACGCACTCCCTGGGCCACCTTGCCGAACCCGCTTTATTTCGATCGCCGTGGCCGTGTTTCGATTGGCAGGTCTGGAGGGATTCGAACCCCCAACACGCGGATTTGGAGTCCGCTGCTCTACCAATTGGAGCTACAGACCTGCTGGTTGAATCCGCGTATCGGAAATCACGGCCACGCCGGCGACAATGACCACCCGGTTATTTCTTCAAGTCCTTATGCATCGTGTGTTGGCGGCAACGACGGCAGTACTTCTTGATGTTCAACCGATAGGTCTCGCCTTTCACGCGCTTAGAGGTACGATAGAAGCGCTCACTACACACGGTGCATTCCAACGTTACATAGGCTCTGCTGTCTTTTGCCACGGGCTTGCTGATTCCTTACAAAAACACGATGAGACCCAGGACACCTGGCGCCACATGCCGGCCCAAAATCAAGGTGCCGGGTTCGATCGGCGGTTGTGGTCTACTCGATAATCTTGATCACGACGCCCGCTCCGACGGTACGACCGCCTTCGCGAATGGCGAAACGCAACTCGTCCTCCATGGCGATCGGCGTGTGAAGGCTGACCTTCATTTTCACGTTGTCGCCCGGCATGCACATCTCCGCGTCGATCAGCTCAATCGATCCGGTCACGTCGGTGGTCCGGAAATAGAACTGGGGACGATACCCCGTGAAGAACGGCTTGTGCCGCCCGCCTTCTTCTTTGGTCAGGACATAGACCTGCGATTCAAAAACGGTGTGTGGTGTAATCGAGCCGGGCTTGGCCAACACCTGCCCACGCTCCAGGTCCTTCTTCTCCACGCCCCGCAACAGCAACCCGGCGTTATCGCCGGCCTGCGCGTAGTCCAGGGTCTTGTTGAACATCTCTACGCCGGTTACCACCGTCTTGCGCGGCTCGGGGATCAGGCCCACGATCTCCACGTTGTCGCCGACTTTGACCTGGCCGCGGTCCACGCGACCGGTCCCCACCGTTCCGCGCCCCTTGATGGAGAAGACGTCCTCCACGGGCATCAGGAAGGGCTTGTCCACGTCGCGCACCGGCTCGGGAATGTTGCTGTCAAGCGCCGCGACCAACTCCAGGATGCATACGGAAGCCGGGTCATCCGCGGTTTCGGCCTTGGTGGCTGCAATGGCGTTGCCACGAATCACGGGCACGTCGTCGCCGGGGAACTCGTAGAGGTTGAGCAGTTCTCGAACCTCCATCTCCACCAACTCCAACAGTTCCTCGTCGTCGACCAGGTCGCACTTGTTGAGGAACACGACCATGGCCGGCACCTGCACCTGGCGGGCCAGCAGCACGTGCTCGCGGGTCTGGGGCATGGGGCCCTTGTCGGCGGCGACCACCAGGATCGCGCCATCCATCTGGGCGGCGCCGGTAATCATGTTTTTGATGTAATCGGCGTGACCGGGACAGTCCACGTGTGCATAATGACGGCCTTCCGATTCATACTCAACGTGCGAAGTCGCAATCGTCAGAATTTTGCTGTCATCCCGGCGACCTTCTTTTTCGCTGGCCTTGGCGATGTCGTCATAACTGCGGGCCGTCGCCAGGCCCCTGTTCGCCATCGTCATGGTGATCGCCGCGGTCAAGGTTGTTTTGCCGTGATCGACGTGACCAATCGTGCCGACATTGACGTGCGGTTTCGTTCGTTGAAAAATCTCCTTCGCCATTCCTCGTCTCCTTCGTGCCTAACAGATGTGCCTCGTTCGTCAACGGGCTCCGTTTTCTACTCGGGACCGCGATCGGTTTCGCGGCAACCCGATACTTTTTCGTCTATGGACGCTTCCTTCCGATGGAAGCGTCCCCTCTTGCGTGGTCGCAAACGGGGACGTTATTCAACCCCATGTTTCCTACTGCCTCGGCGGGCACTATGCTTGCCGACAACTGAGGTGTCGTGCAAAGTCACGGATGGAGCTGCTGATGGGATTCGAACCCATGACCTCCTCCTTACCAAGGAGGTGCTCTACCCCTGAGCCACAGCAGCTTCGGAGTTGTTCCCGAGTGCCGCTTTGGCCACGCGGCCCTCAAGCGTTCCCGCATCCGATCCAATGGAGCGGGCGATGGGAATCGAACCCACGCGACTAGCTTGGAAGGCTAGGGCTCTACCGTTGAGCTACGCCCGCGACAGACCTGTGTCGGCGTCTCCCCCACACCGGGTATACCTTGCAACTACCCCAAGTTAGCAGAATTCCGCATTATAGGATCCGTCCGCTTTCTGTCAACACGTAATTTACAATTTCTTTCATTTTCTTCGTTCCCAGTGAGCTGGGGTCCGACAAACGGCCAAGAGCCGCCCAGGAGGTTTAATATTTAGAAGTTGTTCGTGCAATTATAGAAGACAGAATGCCGACAATCTTTGTCGGTTCTATCGGCGATCGCCAATCTGTGTCAGCCCACAGGTCCAGAATTATTTGGACAGCCCAGCCAGCCCAGACTTAAGCCCTTGTAAAAATTACAGTTATGCCAAGACCTCATAGACGGGGTCCGTCCGGGCACGGGGGTTGCCTTACGAAGAGAAGCAATCTAGTGGATCTCTTCCTAGAATTTCATATGCAAGGAGCCAGGGATGAGAAGGGTGATCGTCCTCTTCGTGGGGATGTTGTGTGCGATATTGACTGCGGCGGTGGGACAGGTTCCGGTCTCGGGGGCATTGCCTTCAGATTCTATTCATCGCATCTGGGACGATGCGACCTCGGAAGTGGCGTGCACCACCTGCCATATGGATCCGGATGAGGCGAGGGCAATCCCGATTTCGTCCGACGGCAGCCGGCCGCTGCTGTGGAACCCGGACATCCAGGCCGCCACCAATACCGGGTACGACAGCCCCACCATGGATGCCCGACCCGCCATGTTGTCGGGTTCTTCGGCCCTGTGCATGTCCTGTCATGACGGTACTCTCGCCGAGATGAGTTCGGGCCTGGCCATCGGTCGGGACGGATTGAGCAATGACCACCCGATCTCTTTCCGCTATGATGCATCGCTGGCCGCACGCGACGGCAAGTTGCGCGACCCTTCCTATGCGCCATCGGGTCTGGGGGGAACCATCGGCCAGGACCTGCTGGAGAGTGGGACCATGCAGTGCACCTCCTGCCACGTCTTCCACGAACGCTCGAGCGCCGTGCCCATGCTGCTACGCAAATCCAACACCCGCTCGAATCTGTGCCTGACCTGCCATAATTTCTAAACTATTTCAGGATGTGATGGAACGTTGTTGAGAACAACAACGTTCGCAAGCCGACGTGGGTTGACCGCTTCCAGGTACATCCGCTCGCCGGGGATGTAGCGCGTCCGGTAGCGCGATTCGATTTGATCCACCGAGCCGAACAAATCTCCATCGCGGTCCAGCGCCCGGACGAGGGCAACCTCGAAATCTGTATGTACGAAAATGCGCTCATCCCAGCCGTCATTGAGCTCCGGCCGCAGCAGGAACACGCCGTCGAACAAGACCACCGCGTCGGGAGGTGCGATGTGTTGCGGTGCATCGACGGGCCGATCAGTTCGAAAATCAAACACCGCTGTGCGGTAGCGGCGCGAGCCGCCCGACCCCAAGGGCTCCAAAACCTCCCGCCAAATAGCAGCGTGATCGAACGAGTCGTGGTAATAGCCCTCCGGTGAGTCGGCCCCCCGGTGGACTCGCTGCGACCGGGGGCGATGGAAGCCGTCTACGGAAATGCGAACCACCGGACGCTCCAAGCTCTCGATCGGCGCGATCAGTTCATCGGCCAAGGTTGTTTTTCCCGCGCAACTGACGCCGTCGATGGCCACCCGGGTCGGATGGGAACGAGCGGCCGCGACGATCCGGCGAGCCAGTTGTTCGATCAGTCCTTGGCGATCTATTTGGAGGGGCGCCGTGCGCGGCGGGTGAGTAAGAGGAGTCCCGATCCGGCCAGCAGTAGAGTTCCCGGCTCGGGGATGACGGTGACGGCGCCGGCGACGAAGGTGAAGTCCTGCCCGCTGCCGGGGAGGGTATTGTTGACGGTCAATTGGACGTGATAGGTGCCGCGGTCGTCGAACTGGAATTGCGGGTTGATGGCGGTGGAGGTGTGGACCAATGCAAACCCGCCTTCCTGGTAAAAGATTTCCCACAGCCACGACTCGATGAAGCCGCCGCTGTTGTCGGTAAACTGCACCAACCCGCCCTGCTCCACCGCGGCAAAATCTTGCAGAAAGGCGGCCAGGGAGGCGTCAACCACCTCGATGAGCCCCAGCTTCGCTTCGTTGTCGTTGTCCAGGGGATGGGTCACGATAAGGCCCACGCCGAACAGCCCGCTGTTGTTGTATTGATGCGAGGGGTCGACCAAGGTCGAGGTGCCTTCGCCCGTGCCGAAGGTCCAGTCGTGGGTGTATCCGCTCCCGTCGAACAGGTCCGTCTGGTTTGTGAAGTTCACCGTCACGCCCGGGTTGATCTTCGTCACGTCCGGCGCGAACGCGGCGGTCAACACGTTGGGCGTGGAGAGGGTCGAGACCTTCCAGATACTATCGGTGAACTGCTCGGAGATGTACATGTCGCCGGTGACCGGATCGAAGACCATGCCCTGGGGCCCGTCGAGCCCTTCGGCAAAGACCGTATGGGTGCCGTCCGGCGCGATGCGAATGATTCGGCCGTTCCCACCGCCCACGTCTTCGCTGACGTACAGGAAGCCGTCGGGGCCGAATTCCACATTGTCCGGCGATGTCAGCCCCACGGCGCCCGGATCGCCGAAGACACTCACATTTCCGTTCTCGTCGATTCGTAAGATATTGTTGTCGGTGGTTTCCGCCGTGTAAAGTGCGGCCGTCGCGGCGCCGCCAAAATCGCCGAACGCCAGGCCCTCGGGCCGACGTAGATTCTCCGCCGTATCCACCCAGACCGTGGTGGCGCCGGTATCGGCCGCCCCGGGGGTGACGCGAACGATCTGCCCGGCCGCAATGTCCTCGGCAACAAACAGATCGCCGGCGTTGCCGAAGGCGCTATTAGACGTCAGGGCGACCAAGCCCTCCGGGTTGTTGATCCCGTCGGGGCCGGTGGTGATGCTCGTGGCAATCGCGGAGATCGGCGCGTTGGCGCCGTCGTAGGTCACGTCTACGCGGAAGAGTCGATTGGTTGTGGACGTGCCGCCGACCTCACAGGTCACGTAAAGGTCACCAGGGGGGGTGATTTCAATCTGATCGGCGCGACTGAGCCCGGAAATCAGTTGGGTGGCCGTGCCGGTGGTCGTGTCGATATGAGTCACGCCCCCGGCGGCGCCGGTGATCTCCAGCGCGGCGTATAAGTTGCCGAAGGCGTCGAAGGTCAATCCGTCGACGAGGTTCAAGTTAGCCGAATCGGTAACGACCAGATCCAGGTCACTGCTAAAGGGATCGGTGAGAAACGGGGCGGCCTTCGCGGGGCGGTCCAACAGGAACCCCACCGAAAGGGCGATGGCAAAACCCAGGGCAACGTGCTTTGGCCACATCATGCTTTACTCCAATTGACTTACACCCCCCTTATCACAGCAAATCGGGGGCTCAAAGTCAATCCAAAAAGCGCGCGGGCGGTCTTAAACCGGCGTTACTTGAGGGAAGACGTGCAGGAAGCTCGACCGCTTTTTTCCAGATATTGCTGGTGGTACTCTTCGGCCGCGTAGAAGGTCGTGGCCGGAGCGATCTCGGTGACGATCGGGCGGCCGAAACGATTGGACGCCTCGTGCGCCGCTTTTGATGCCTTTGCAGTCGCCGCTTGCTCTTCGTTTATATAGAAAATCGCCGAGCGATATTGGGTGCCTACGTCGGGCCCTTGCCGGTTAAGCGTGGTCGGATCGTGAGCCGACCAGAAGACCTCTAGCAGCCTTTCGTAACTCACCTGGGACGGATCGTACTGCACCTGCACCACCTCCGCATGCCCCGTGGAGCCGCTACAGACTTCTCGATAGCTGGGGTTGTCGGCTGTCCCACCGGAATAGCCCGCGGCCGTGGCGGTCACGCCTTCCTCATTGCGAAACGCGGCCTCCACGCCCCAAAAGCAGCCGCCGCCGAACAAGGCGGTTTCTGTTGGACCGGAGCTGTCACTGAGGCCGGATTGATCTATTTTATTCTCTGCATTGCTCATCAGGTTCGATTCCTCCAATGTGAAACATCCGCCCACCGCCAATGCGAATAGGGCAAACGTCAATCGAGGCAAGGTAATTGTCTTCATCGTGGTGCTCCTCACGATCAGGAACTTTGTCTACCACCTACCCCTGGGACCCATTATAGCGCATTCGAGTCAAAAATGCACCCGGCCCAGCAGTCTGTTAAAGTAGTCGACGGCGGCGCTTTTTCCTTACAGTCCATCCCGCAAGTCCGGCGCCTAGGAGGATCAGGGTGCCCGGCTCGGGGACCGGGACCACGTTGAGGGCACCGGCTTGGAAGTGGAAGTCTCGGCCGTTGCCCGGCAGGGTGTTGTCCACGAACAGTTGCACGTGGTAGGTGCCCGGGTTGTCGAATTGAAAAATCGGGTTCCGC
>JAJDCN010000330.1 GCA_029260815.1 Planctomycetota bacterium | reverse complement strand
ACT
This sequence comes from Planctomycetota bacterium, assembly GCA_029260815.1. Classification (GTDB taxonomy): domain Bacteria; phylum Planctomycetota; class B129-G9; order JAJDCN01; family JAJDCN01; genus JAJDCN01. The sequence goes on along the minus strand of JAJDCN010000330.1, from coordinate 22,321 downwards.
GCCCGGGCACGCCAGCCTTTTTACCGGTCTGTCCGCCACACAACATGGAGCTACCACGCAGTACAAATATCTTCGCCGCGAACACGTCACGCTCGCGGAGTTCTTGCAAACACAGGGGTACCACACGGTCGGCCTGGTCAACAACCAGGCCTGGCTGGCCAAGCAGTTCAAGCTGTCCCAAGGGTTTGATCAATACCTTGAGATGTGGAACCTCCCAACAGACGAGGCCCTTTCCTTGCGTCCATCCAAAAAGATGGAAGACGCCACACCGCAGCTTCGCCTGCAACTGCTCCTGTTCGACAAAGGCAAAGTCTCGCCGCCACTGGGCGAACCGATTTCCCTGCCCCGGAAGGGTCTTCTGGAATCGGGAAAGACGGTCGCTTCCGCATCCCATTGGATGTCCCAGTATCGCTCCGCCAAACCGTACTTCATGTTCCTCAATTTCATGGACGCCCACGACCCGTACACCCCGCCGGCCACATTTCGCGACCGATACTTAAAGCAGCCACGCGATTGGACTCCGCCGTTCGACGATCCGGACGCGGCAATTCTTTGGCGCAATCTGACCGGATCTGCCCCGCCCCGGGGTGAATCTGTGCAGGCGTGGGGAGCGAAACGCCTTCGAGCGCACGAACGTTACTACAAAGGCGAATTTGACGTGGCCCCCAAATTCATCGATTCGGCACGAGCCCTGTACGACGCGGAGGTGTCCTCCCTGGACAACCAGATGGGCAAGCTATTCGCATATATGCGGCGTGCCGGACTTTTGGACAATACGGTCGTGATCATAACCAGCGATCACGGCGAAAGCTTCGGCGAAGATCGCCGATGGCTGCACAATTCCTCCGTCCATTTCAGTCAGGTCCAGGTGCCGCTGATCCTTCGCTTTCCGCCACGCGTCACGCCGGGGAGCCGGAACGGTCGGATCGCCGAACTTATCGACCTGTTCCCCACCCTCGAAGACCTTCTTGGCAGCGTACTCGATACCGGCGCCGACCAGCGCTTTGGATCCTCTCTCCTGGACGAAACCGGCGAGAAAAAGCCGGCCTTCGTTCAGTTCCAGTACCTCACGGAGCCGACCGAGCGCGCCGCCGCTCGGGCAGTCCGGCGCATGCGCGCGCGAACTCGCAAGGAGGCCAAAGGCCGGGGCGAGACATCTCCTTGGGTCGAACACGATGCGTCGCTTCCGCCGGATTTGGCGCGGCTGCTCAAACAGTTGGACGCAGCCGACCCATCCACCGAGGCGGGAAAACCCGCATTCGAGTTGGTATTGAGGCAGGCCGACGCGCTCTTTCGTCTCAGTCCCCTCCCAAGCAGCGCACAAGCGTCTCTCATCGGCCCTCGTTGGAAGTACGTCTGGACAGCGTGGAACAAGGCTCAGTTGTTCGACCTGGACGAGGATCCGCTGGAGCGGGACAACCGAATCGACGCCAATCCGGACGTGGCCGCACAATTGCGTAGGACTCTGGAGGTTCTCATGAGCCGTTTCCGTCCCGCCGACATCGACAAGCCGACCGAACTCACCGCGGACGATTACCGCGAGGCCAAGAAGCTGGGGTACCTGTAACGGCTCCTTGCATCCGCTGAAAACCCTTGCCGAGCGACCCGTCGTTTGGTACAGGATAGACATGGTCGATCCATACACGCACGCCGCTCTCCTTACGCACCCCCGAGGGCGCCTATGTTAATCGCTGTGCGACGGTCGATTCCGTGCGCGGCCATCGGCTTCGGGATCGGAGCCCTGGCAGGATGGATCGATTACGTCGGGTCCATCGGCGTCCGCTCCTACGAGGCCCTCGCACCGGCCATGCTGCTCTACGGCATCGGGCTGGCCCTGTGTGCGCTGGCGGTCGCGGCGGTTCGGCCCTGGGTGCCCTACCGCCGCAGGCGTCATCCCAACGACCTCTATCCCTTCGTTACCGCGGCGGTCGCCGGGGCCGCCTCTTTCTTCCTGCTCTTTATACTTGTTGCGATCCGCCCTGCGAACACAACGCCGGCAGGAGAACACATCGCCATGGTTGTCGGCCTGATCGCCCTGCACATGGTCGCCTGCCCGGCAATCCTGCTGGCTTGCCGGCGAATCCACCGACGCCCGGCAGTGAAGATCCTTGCGATCCTAATCCTCCTGCTGGGCGTTACCGCGGCGATCACTGCAAGCCTGTACGATGAATCGATCCTGGAGTTCGTCCCCAACTACAATCCCAATATTCTGTTGATCGTCATCGACGGCTTGCGCAGCGAACACCTGAAGATCTACAACCCCGACGCGGACCCGGAGCCGCCCGAAGGGGTTCAGCCCGGGCCCGACTGGTCAGCCAGCCCGAACATCGACAAACTTGCGCACGCAGGCGTTCGATTTGGAGCCTATCAGGCGCCGACGACCTCTACCGACGGCATCCGCGAACTTTTGACCGGTCGTTCCGCCAAGACCACGGCAGCAGCCCTCCCGGCGCTCTTGCGAGCCGCCCGCTACGACACAGCCATTTTCTCCGCTACCGAACACATCGGCCCGGCGGACTCATTCGGCATGGGGGTCAACTATTTTTACGCACCGGAATATACCGGACGGTCAGAACCGGAACAGCCGACTCTCTTGCTCCAGGACTTTCTCCATTACAGTCTCAGCCGACTACAGAAGCGTCGACTCTGGGACGCCGGTCTTTGGGTGGACCGCTTGCTTCGGATGTCGCAGGTGCCGGGCCGGTCGGAGCCGGAACGGGTCGGACCCAGCCGCGAAACCGATCCCGACACGTGGAACGACCAGGCGGTCAAGAAATCCCTTTTGTGGCTCGATCGCCGGCGCAAGTCGCGGTTCTTTGCCGTCGTGCACTTGACCCATAGCGGCAAGGTCCGGCCCACCGACAAGTGGATCATGGACTTGTGGACCAAAATCAAAGAAGACGTGAAACAGGACAACGACACGCTCATCGCGCTGATCGGCCTGCCCGGAGACGGGAAGAACGGCACGGAGCCGGGCGAATTCCCATTGATCGTGCGACTTCCCATGCCCCAGTTCCAAGCGCTCGTAGAGGAGATCTCCGTTGCCGCCCGCGCCGCCGACCTATATCCCACGCTCTTGGAGGCCCTCCAACTTCCCATCCCCGAGGACCTGCCCGGCCGCAGCCTGATGCCCCTTCTCACCGGCCGCGCGTCGGCGGAGCCATCTGATACTCACGACGAATCACAATAACAGAGGCGGCCTGCAAAGACCGCCTCTGTACTACAACGTATGGATTTGGAGAACCCTCTACTTCTTGAGCAAGCCCGGCTCGGACAGCCGCATCGGGTCGAACTTCTCCTGGATCTCGTCGGCGGTCATGATCCCTTTCTCTTCGATCAGCTCGAAGACGGTCCGGCCGGTCTTGAGCGCCTCCTTGACGACCTCCGCGGCGCTGGCGTAGCCTATGATTGGGTTGAGCGCCGTGGCCATGCCCAGAGTTCGTTCATAGTAGCTGCGGCAGCGCTCTTCGTTGGCGGTGATGCCGTCGACGCAACGCGTGGCGAAGACCGGCAGGAAATTGCGCAGGATCTTCATGGAGTGCAGGATGTTCAAGATGGCCACGGGCATCATCACGTTGAGCTGAAACTGCCCGGCCTGGGCGGCCAGCATCACGGTGGTGTCCTGGCCAATCACCTGGTAGGCGATCATGTTGAGGCACTCGGCCATCACGGGGTTGACCTTGCCGGGCATAATCGACGAGCCGGGCTGTACGGGCGGCAGGATAAATTCGGCCAGGCCCGTGGTCGGACCTGAAGAGTACAGGCGCAAGTCGTTGGCGATCTTGGTCAGGTCCACCGCCAGGTTGCGCAGAGCCGCGGAGTAGCCGGCGAAGTCGGTAAGGCTGGAACAGGTCTCGATAAAGTTCTTGGCCGGACTCAGTTGCAGATCCGTCTGGGCGCTCAGTTGCCGGGCCATGGCTTGGGCGTAGTCCGGGTGGCTGTTCATGCCGGTGCCCGAAGCAGTGGCGCCGATGTTGAGATCTTCCAGGTCCTCGGTCGCGCGGGTCAGGCGCGTGCGGGCACGAGCGATCACGTCAGCATAGCCGCCGAACTGTTGGCCCAGGCGCATGGGGACCGCGTCTTGCAGGTGCGTGCGCGAGGAGGTGGGAATCTTGTCGAATTCGACCGCCTTCTTGCGGAACGACGTCTCCAGCGTATCCAATGACGCGTCCAGCGCGCGATGAGTCGTCAGGATTGACAGCCGCATGGCCGTGGGAAACGAATCGTTGGTAGACTGCGCCATGTTCACGTGGTCGTTGGGATGCACGACCGCATAGTCGCCGCGCACGCCGCCAAGGATCTCGATGGCGCGGTTGGCCAGCACCTCGTTGGTGTTCATGTTGTGGCTGGTCCCTGCACCGGCTTGATAGACGTCCACGACGAACTGATCGCCCATCTTGCCGTCGAGCACTTCGTCGGCGGCCTGGACGATCGCGTTGGATTTCGTGTCGTCCAGCAGGCCTAGCTTGTTGTTGACGATCGCGGCGGCCTTCTTGATGTGCACGAAGGCCGTGACAAACTCCTTGTGCGGCCGCACGCCGCTGACAGGGAAGTTGACCAGCGCCCGGGCCGTCTGCACGCCGTAGTAGGCGTCGGCGGGAACCTCCAGTTCTCCGAGGCTGTCCTTCTCGATTCGCGTCTTGCTCATGGTGCTCTCCTTCGGGTCAGAAACCGTAAATCGGCTCTTCATCCTACCATTCGCGGAGCGGATGTCAACGGATGCCAACCCCAACGGGCCCAGTTCTCGATTCTTTACTTTTCTCTACATTCGACACCCGAAATTCGCGTGGAACATGCACTAAGCGCGTCTGAACAATGTCGCGCCGTGTCCGTAGCGTGCATCCGTCATGCGGGAATGTCGAGACGTCTTTACTTCGACGTGCCGACTTTACATTGCGACAGCGGAATGGTATAAAGAAAATCATGAAAGTCAAAGTGCAGCTTTTCGCGGCGGCCAAGGAATTGGCGCGGACCGATCGGATCGACGTCGAACTGCCCGAGGGCGCGACGGTATCGGTCTTGAGCGAAACGATTGGGCGCCAATGTCCGGAACTGCACGAACTGTTGCCGGTTTCGCGCATCGCAGTGAATCAAGAGTTCGCCCTGTCGGACCTGCAGGTTCATGATGCCGATGAGATTGCGCTGATTCCTCCGGTGAGCGGCGGGTAGGCACGAGACCCATGTCAAAGATCCAGCTCATTTCCGACACCATCGACGAGGCCGCACTGGTCGAGGCCGTCCGCACGCCCGTCGCCGGAGCGATCGCAACCTTTGCCGGAGCGGTGCGCGACAACAACAAAGGACGAGCGGTCCTGTATCTGGAGTATGAGGCCTACGACCCGATGGCGCACAAAGTCCTGGAGCGGATCGCCAAGGAAGCGCGCGAGCGATTCGAGATCGAAGACATCGCGATCGCGCATCGCACCGGGCGCATGGAGATCAGCGAGGACTCCGTGTTTATCGCCGTGAGTTCCGTCCACCGGCCCGCGGCCTTCGACGCATGTCGCTACGCCATCGACGAGATCAAGCGCGAGGTGCCCATCTGGAAAAAAGAGTATTTCGAGGGCGGTGAAGTCTGGATCGAGGGGCCCGGCGACTGCGAGCACAGCCATGGCGAATAAGCATTTCGAATCCCAGCTGCTGACCGGCGGCATCCTGTACGGCCCCTTCCACGCCCGCCGACGCGGCACCGTGGTCGGCGTGAACCTGTTGCCCAATGACGTGAAGATCTGCAACTTCGATTGCGTCTACTGCCACTGTGGACTGACGGACGCGGCGGATCTGAAACGCCTGGACCTGTGCCCGCCCATCGAGGCAGTGGACCGCGCGCTGGAAGAAGGATTGCGCGAACTGGCCGCACGTAACGTCGCGTTAGACACGATCATCATTTCAGGCAATGGCGAACCGACCTTGTATCCGCGGTTCTCCGAGGCGGTCAACGTCGTCGAAGCTGCGCGAACCGCCCACGCGGCTACCGCAAAGATCGCGGCACTCACCAACGGGACGCTTCTACACAAACCGTCGGTCGCCGTGGCGCTGACGCGCGTGGACGCGCGAGTCGTGAAGTTTGATGCTGGGCCCGCGGACCTGTTCGACGCCATCGATCGGCCGGTCTATGGATTCGGCTTCAAGCAATTGCTCCAAGGCGTGAAGGCCCTGCCGGATTTCGCATTGCAAAGCATCTTTCTCGCAGGTTCTGCCGGGGACAACACGACCGACGCGGCCGTGGACGAATGGATCGCCAAGGTCCGATTGCTCAAGCCACTGTACGTGGAGATCTACGGGCTGGACCGCCTGGCCCCCGTGCCGGGCGTGGAAAAGGTCCCGCTCGAAAGGCTCCGTGGGATCAGTCACCGGTTGGCGTCGCGAACAGGCATCGAAGGGCGGGTTTACGAATAGACCATGAACGACTCCGACCGACGCATCCTTACCGAACTGCAAAAGGGCTTCCCGTTGACACGTCGCCCCTTCAACGCACTGGGCGAGCGGCTGGGCCTGTCCGCCGATACGCTATTGAAATCGGTCCACCGCTTGAAAGCGGACGGGTATATCCGCCAGATCTCCGCCATCTTCGATTCCAACGCCCTGGGCTACACCACCAGCCTCGTGGCCTTCAAGATCGCTCCAGAGCGGTTGGACGCGAGCGTGGAGATCATCAACGCGCATCCCGGCGTTTCGCACAACTACCTGCGCAATCACGAATTCAACGTCTGGTTTACCATCGCAGTTCCACCCGGCGGCGATCTGGAAGAAGACATCGCGACACTCGCACGAGAAACTCAGGCGCTCGGCGCCATGCCCTTGCCCACACTCAACCTGTACAAGATCGGCGTGAAGCTCGACCTGACCGCCGCCGTGCCGGAGGCGGAAACCGAATCGGAAAACGCGACCCCGCCGCCAACCGCGGAGCACACGCCGCTGACGGAGCCGGAAATCCGCGCCGTCGGAGCGCTACAACAGGACCTGGAGCTGGTGGAAGAGCCCTTCGCCGGCCCGGCAAAGGATTACGGGATGAGCGAAGAAGAGCTATTCGAATTCGCGAACCGATTCAAGGAAGAAGGCCGAATGCGACGCTTCGCCGTGGTAATTCGTCACCGCAAGGCCGGCTACGCCGCCAACGGCATGGTCACCTGGATCGTCCCGGAAGCTCAACAACACGATGTCGGCCGGCGCCTGGCCGCCTTTCAGGCGGTGTCCCACTGCTACCGGCGCCCCACCTACCCGCAGTGGCCTTACTCCATCTTCACCATGGTCCACGCCAAGAGCGAGGCCGAGTGCGAAAAGATCGCCGAGCAAATGTCCAAGACCGTTGGCATCGACGACTACACAATCCTCTACAGCAGCCGCGAATTCAAAAAAGTCCGCGTCCAATACTTCACCGACGCCTACGCCACATGGAAAGCCGCCCACCCGGTCTAGATTTTCCAACACATCTCCGTCTTGGATTTACGCGCGGCTCAGTGCGGGTCGGGGTAGCCAGAGCGAGCAGGGGCGCTCAGCCGATCGCGGATCTTGTTGAGGATTTTGTAGGAGAGTTCCTCGTCGCCGAAGGTGCCGATACGCAGCTTGACCTCGGTGGCCTCGTCGGAGACATATTCCAACGTCAACGTCAGCGTTCGGTCGCCCGGAGCGGTGGCGATAATCTCGGTGGGCATGTCCTGGTTGATCGCATACTGGAAATCTTTGGCGATGGCCGCCTTGGCGGCGTCGTGAACCTGACCGATGACCGCCTTATAGGTGTGAGACGCCTCGCCGGAGATGTAGGCGTAAGCCGCGCCGCCCGCCGCCGCGCCGCCAAGCAGGGCGACCGCCACACAGCCGCTGGATACCGATACCACAGCCAGCAAAACCATTAACGTCCGCCAACGTGCGTTCATAATTCCCTCTCTTCTTCTCAATCTCGGGCTTTGGTGGGCCCTGTTGGACTCGAACCAACGACCGGCGGATTATGAGTCCGCTGCTCTAACCAACTGAGCTAAGGGCCCCGAATGGGGTAAAGACCCAGCCGCCAGTATAGCCCGTCCATGAGAATATTCAACGCTTTTTGAACCGACCCGCGACCGGATGAAAAGGTTTTATTCCGATTCAGTCTCGTCCGGGCCCGGTCGATAGGATGAATAGTAGTACGTGTTCGTTCGACCGAGCGGGAAGGGAAATCGATGAAACCAAGCGTCGCATTCAGTCTGTTGGCCATCCCCGCATTAATCCTGATTCTAGGCCTGCTCACCGATACCCGTCGTCCCCACGCCGCCGCCAAAGCAAAGGATGCGCCCGATACCCATCGGGTTGAAGCCGCCAGCGCTCACGACCTCCTACGGGCGAATCTCGACGCAAGCCAAAGCTAAGCGCTTGCTTGACAAGGGTCGCTGCCCGGCCTAAAATCCTGAGCGTTACTCAACCTTTGCGCATCTCGAGGGATCATGTGGAAGGACCTCCTACGTCTGACGCGCCTGCCGAACCTGTTCACCGCGGTGGCCGACATCTTCGCAGGCCATTTCATCGCAACCCGGCTGGCAGAATCGACCAATACGTGGACCCACGCTTCCGATAATGTGCTGTCGCATCTGATTCTGCTTTCCCTGGCTTCGGGCTGCCTGTACGCCGCCGGGGCCGCGCTCAACGACCTGGTGGACCTGGCGCACGATCGCCGACACAACCCCAAGCGCCCGCTCCCGGCGGGCCGGGTGCAGCCGATCCATGCGGCCATCTTGATCGGGGTGTTGTTCGTGGCGGGGCTGCTCCTCGCCCAGCTGGTCTCCATGGGGGCCACGATCAATGCTCTGGCAATCATCCTGCTGATCGTGGCTTATGACGGTTATTCCAAGCGGTTGGCAAAGATCGGACCGATCAACATGGCGCTCGTCCGGGCATTTAACGTCCTGCTGGGGATGCAGATCCTCCCGACTACGGCGATCACGTTCCCTCAATACCTGGTGCCGCCCGCCATCATGTTCGTCTACATCGCCATCTTGACGTTCATCTCACTTTCTGAAGAGGTCTCCCCGCGGATCAAATCCACGGTGAAGTACCTCGTTATCGGAATCGTCTTCGTGGACGCGGCAATGCTGACAGCCTACGGACTTTTTCTTCCCTCTTGCCTGACCCTGCTTCTGGTTATCCCACCGGTTGCGCTCTCTCGGCGGTTCTACATTTCTTAAACCGATTTATCTTGACATCTCGGGCCTCCCGCGCGAAACTTCAGCGGCCTTGGAGGCACAAGATGAAGAATATTAAATCTTTGACGGGTCTATATACAGTGGCCATCGGTCTTGCCATTTGGCCAACGGACCTCATCTGGCTGCGTGTCCTAGCGGGGCTGCTAGGCCTGGCGGCTGTCGGGCTGACCTTGGATCTGCTATACCAAGACCTGAAAAAAACCCAAACACAGAACAAAGAGCGAAACGCCCTGCTGGTGCAGATCAATGGTCTGCATGAGCGGATCGAGTTTTTCGAGCGAGATACGACCGCGGCCCTGGCGGCCGCCCGTGCGGAGGAGTTGGCCGAGCAGGTCATCGCGCTCGAGGCGCGATTGGCCGTCCTGGAGGAAATCAAGCCGGATACAAACGACTCGGGCACTAAGGACAAAGCCTCAGTGTACGCGGGCTGGCCCCGCGGAGCCTCGGCGAAAACGCCGAACAAGAAATCGGGCCACGGTCGGAATGATCGGACGGTGTACGGCGCCGTGCCCGTAGGCAAAAAATTTATCGAGATCTCCGACGTATTATATCCGCGGGACGGCTCCGACAAGCTGTTCTGCGCAGAGTGCTACCGGAGCTCGAAAAAAACGGTGGAGGTCAGCCTCCGGGAAGATAGGTCCGCGTTCTTCTGCGAGAAGTGTGACACTTGGATCCCCACCGACCCGGACGATCTGGCCGCCCGCAAAACATCTCTTAAGCAAGCCCTGGGGACGACTCGGGGCAAAAGTTCGCCCTAAGACACAACCACCCTTCGACCGATGACGAAAAACGCCCGCGCGGATCAACGGCCTTCCATCCCCACCGACAAGCGTACCGCGCTGCGCCGCGCGTTGCTCGGTTGGTTTCGCAAACACGCGCGGGACCTTCCCTGGCGTCGAACCCGCAATCCCTATCGGATCTGGCTGTCCGAGATCATGCTGCAACAAACCCGCGTAGAAACGGTGGAGCCGTACTACCGGCGTTTCCTCGAGACGTTTCCCACGGTTGGCACGCTGGCCGATGCGAAGCCCGATCGCGTATTGAAGCTGTGGGAAGGACTCGGCTACTACACCCGCGCCCGGAACCTGCACCGCACCGCCAAAGTGGTCACGACAGAGCACGCCGGCCGGTTTCCGCGCACGGCGAAGGCTTTGCAGCAACTGCCTGGCGTGGGCCGTTACACCGCAGGTGCGATCGCCAGCATCGCCTTCAGTGAAGCGGCGCCCATACTCGACGGCAACGTCAAACGAGTATTGGCACGCATCTTCGACATCCAAGCGTGCATCGACGAGACGGATACCGTCAACCGCTTGTGGGACCTCGCCACCGAACTTGTGCCCAAAAAAGATCCGGGGGATTTCAACCAGTCGATGATGGAGCTGGGCGCACGGATCTGTACGCCGCGGTCGCCAGACTGCACCGCCTGTCCAATTCGCGCCCATTGCGCGGCGCATGCGAGCGGGCGTCAGGAGAAGCTTCCGATCCGCCGTAAGCGTAAACCGATCCCCCACTACCAGATCGTCGTTGCCGCGATCCGCAGGAACGGCCGCTACTTAATCGGCAAACGACCGCCGGACGGGCTGCTGGGCGGTCTGTGGGAATTTCCTGGCGGCAAGGTGGAGCGTGGCGAGTCGCGCCCAGCGGCCCTGCGTCGAGAGGTAGCCGAAGAGTGCGGCATCGCCATCGCGGTCGGCCGCAAGATCGCCAGCGTGGACCACGCCTACACGCACTTCAAGATCACGCTGCACGCCTACGCCTGCGAGCCGGCCGGCGGCCGCATCCGAGCAAAGTATCACGACGCGCTCAAGTGGGTCCCGCCCTCCCAATTCGACCGCTACGCCTTCCCTGCCGCCAATCACAAGTTTCTATCACGATTGCATTGAAGCCTTTCTATTTCTCAGGCGCGTTGTATAATCGAGGCATGAAGTCAAACCCCCAAACTTGCCGCGGAGGATAACATGAAGTGGGCATCTGCCTGTTCGGATAAGACACCGCTGCCGCTTGCGGTGGAAGAAACCGCGGCGCGGGTACGATCTGCTATAGGCGATGCGCCGGTGGACCTGGCGATCGTGTTTGTTTCGCCCCACCACGTGACCCACCTGGGCACTTTGTACAGCCTGTTGGCCGAGACGTTGTCGCCGGCCTCGTTCATCGGCTGCACGGCCGGCGGGGTGATCGGTGGCGGCAACGAGATCGAACAGCGGCCGGGATTCTCCCTGACAGTGGCGAGCCTGCCGGAGGTGGTGCTCAAGCCGATCCACTTGAACTTCCAGGCTCTGCCCGACGAGGACGCGGGACCCGAGGACTGGCGGCGCGCGGTGGGCTTTGCGCCAGAGAATCAACCGCAGTTCCTGATCCTCTCCGACCCATTCAGCTTCGATCCGGCGCGCCTGGTGGCGGGCCTGGATTTCGCGTTCCCCTCGGCCAAGAAGGTCGGCGGCGTCGCCTCGGGGGCATCCCAGCCGGGACAAAACGCCCTGTGGATCAACGAGACGATCTACGACGCGGGCGCGATCGTCCTGGGCATGGCGGGAAAGATCGCCGTGGACACCGTGGTTGCCCAGGGCTGCCGCCCGATCGGCCAGGTAATGCGCGTGACCGCATCGGCGCAGAACGTCATCCTCGAACTCGACGGCAAACCCGCCATGGAACCGCTCATGCAGATGTTGGAAGGCCTGAACGAACCGGACAAGCGCCTGGCTCAGCACGCGCTGTTCGTCGGGGTCGCCATGGACGAGTTTCAAGAGGACCTGCAACACGGCGACTACCTGATCCGCAACATCCTTGGCGTAGACCCGAAACAGAAAGCGATTGTCGTTGGTGAAGAAATGCGCAACGGCCGGCGCGTGCAATTTCACCTGCGCGACGCGGCCACCTCCGCCGAGGACCTGGTCACAATGCTGCATCGCTACACCACCGAACATACCGGGGCAAGTCCGTCAGGAGCGTTGTTGTTCTCCTGCCTCGGCCGCGGGGAGTTCCTCTACGGCAAGCCCAATCACGACACCCAACTATTCGAAGAGCAGATCGGCTCGATCCCCCTCGGCGGCTTCTTCTGCAACGGCGAAATCGGCCCCGTCGCCGACACCACCCATCTCCACGGCTACACCAGCTCCTTCGCCCTCTTCCGCGAACCTTAAACCCAAAGTTCACAAGCAAGAATATTCTCACCACTCGTCATTCTGAGCGTTGTGAAGAATTTTGTATGCATGTCTTATCCGCTCGCAAACCAGATCCTTCACTGCGTTCAGGATGACACAAGTTTAGTCTTGCCTACTCTGTGTGCTCTGTGGTTTCGCCTGATTCATCAACCGCGACGCGGTTCCAGGTGCGTAGGCGGTAGGTGACGCAGCCGTTGGCAATGAGCGGGTCGGCTTCGACGATTTGCTGGGCCTCCGCGAAGGATGCGGCTTCGAAGAGCATCATGCCGCCGGCCTCTTCAGTCCAGTAGCCGCTTTCCACAAACCGGCCTTGGGCGCGCAGGCTCCGAATGTATTCCAGGTGGGCGGGGACGTGTTTGTCGAAGGCATCCCGATCGACGATTCCCTTTTCGGATTTCACGTAGAGTTGCCGGTTCATGCGATCGCCTCCTTTTCTTCCGACGTGTGTTGTATTCTACGATGCTTCCGGCGGCGTGCAACGGATTTCCGTTTGCACCGGTGGAACCGATCGGGTAAATTGACCCGTTTGCGGAAGGATCATTGGATCGATTCCCACCAGGAGAGCCGAATGGCAAAAAAGAGCACGACGCGCAAAGCGACCCGGAAAACACCTCCAAAGAAAAACACCGACACGGTCTACTTTGTTTCCCAGGCCCACATCGATCCGTCATGGCTTTGGCCCAAGAACGAGATCGCCTGCGATATCGCACCCTACCTGACGTTTGAACCGACGTTGGACCTGCTCAAGAAGTATCCGGAGCTGACCTTCGCACAGAGCGCGTCGATGCTGTACAAGTGGACCGAGACCCATGCGCCGGAGGTCTTCGACGGGATCAAATCGGCGGTGGCGGCCGGGCAGTGGGAGATCGTCGGCGGCGCGTTGGTGGAACACAGCACGAACGTGTTGTGCGGCGAGTCGCTGGTCCGCCAGCACCTGCAGGGGAAGCGCTACTTCATGGAGAAGTTTGGCGTCGACGTAAAAACCGCGTGGCATCCGGATACCTTTGGCTTCACCTGGTCGCTTCCGCAAGTGTTTGTCAAGTCCGGCATCGACTCGTTTATGACCACCAAGATGGATTGGCAACACACGCGCAACGATCCACCAATCCGCTGGCCCTACAATCTGTTCTGGTGGAAGGGCGCGGACGGCTCGCAAGTGCTGGCCCAACAGTTGCCGTGCTGGGAGTACACACCGGAGCGGCTGATGGACGCCTACCCACGGTTCAAGAAACGCCACCCGTTCGGAAAACTGATGGCCCTGTTCGGTAAGGGCGACCACGGCGGCGGGCCGCGGGAGGCGGAGCTGCTGGCGATCCGCAACAACGGGAAGATCAAGGGTTTTCCCAAGGTGGACTTCTGCTCCGTAGCCGAGTACTACGACATGATCCGCGCGGAAGACGAAAAAAAGAAGCTGCCCACGATCACCGACGAGATGTACCTGAAGACCCATCGCGGGTGCCTGACCACCGACGCCCAGGTCAAGCGCGACAACCGCCGCTGCGAGACGCTGGTGCTCAACGCGGAGCGGTTCTCCACCGTCGCCGCGCCCTTAGGCCAGCCCTACCCAAGCAAACGGCTGTACGACCTATGGGAGCTTCTGCTGTACGGTCAGGTCCACGACAATATCGATGGAGCCTCCGTACAGATCGTCTACGACGAAGCGCATGAGGATTACCAATACTTGTATCAAAAGGGCGGCGCGGTTCTGGATACGGCCCTGTCCACGATCGCCGAACAGGTGGATACCGCGGACGTGGACGGCCTGTCGCTGATCCTGTTCAACCCCAACCCATGGCCGCGCACCGACATCGTCAAAGTCCCCATGGGTCGCCTGCGGGTTCTGGACCGCATCGAGATTCGCGACGAGACGCAAAAACCGTTGGTTACACAAAAGGTCCGCGAGGGGAACGATGAGTTCCTGATCTTCTCCGCCACGGTCCCGTCTCTGGGCTACGCCCGCTACACCGCGGTGCGAATGGACAAACCAGGTTGGCAGCAGGACCGCAAGGGCGCCCCGCCGGTGCCACCGGTCCGACAAGTCGGCAACACGATCGAGAACCAGCACCTGCGCGTAACGATCGATCCGCAAACGGGTTGTTTGACAAGTGTGTACGACAAGAAACTCCGGCGCGAAACCTTAGCCAAGGGCACGCTGTCCAACGTGATCGAGATCTGGGGTGACCGGCCGGCCAACGCGCCCGGCGGCGAGCCGGCATGGAATATCAACCTACGCGAACGGCACGACCTGACGTCTCTGGTTTCCGTGGAAAGCATTCAGTTCGGTCCGGTGGTGGCTGGCTTCCGCGTGATACGAAAATTCGCGAACTCCAACTTCGTCCAGGAGATCAAACTGTACGACAACCTGCCCTATGTCGTGTTCACGGCAGAGGCGGATTGGCATGAGAAGTACACGACGATGAAGGTCGCCTTCAACGTCAACGCGTCCTGCGCATACGCGACTTACGAGACGGCCTTCGGTGCGATCCAGCGGTTCGACTACACGCTCAAGAAGGATCCCGGTGTGCGGCTGAAGTTCCCAAACCGTAAGTGGGAACCGGCGGACCAGGCAAAATTTGAGTGTGCAGCGCTCAAGTGGATCGACCTGACCGACGCGGGTGGGAAGCATGGGATCAGCCTGCTCAACGACGACAAGCATGGCTTCGTCGTGGAAGGCTCCATGATGCGGATGACCTGTATCCGCGGAACCCGGCGCGCCTACGCCCATTACCCGGACGAGTGGTCGGACCAATCCGACAATCCGGTCGTCGGCACTCACCGCTTCTCCTACGCTCTGTATCCCCATGCCGGAGACTGGCGGACTGCGGAAACGATTCTACACGGTGAAAACTTCAACGCCCCGATTCTGCCCGTGGTTGAAGAACCCCACGACGGCGACCTGGATACGAGCGCGTCGTTCGTGACAGTCAAGGGCGACGGGATCGTACTGACGGCCCTGAAAAAAGCGGAGGACTCCGACGACTGGATCCTCCGGCTCTACGAGGCCAACGGGAAAGCCGGTGCGAAAGCCGCCGTCACATTCGACCGACCGGTGAAGCGGGCGGCGGAAACCGATCTGATCGAGTGGGACAAGTACGTCAAGCCGAAGAAAGTTCCTCACCGGGGGAACAGCATCACGCTGAACTTCAGCCGCAACGAGATCAAGACCGTGAAGGTCGCATTCTGAGGAGTACACCGCCCTCTCACTTCGCATGGGACAAGGAAACGGGCGAGTATATCGCAAGTTCACTTCCATGCGGAATAGGAGGGAAAATCTTTATGAAACTCTAGAGCGTTTCGATCTTGGCGGCAAGGATGAAATCACTTTCGTTGAGCCCGTCGATCTTGTGAGTCCACATGGTGATTTCGACTTTGCCCCAGGCCAGATAGATGTCCGGATGGTGGCCCTGTTCCTCGGCGAGCGCGCCTACACGGTTGGTAAAGTCCAAGGCATCCTGGAAGTTCTTGAACGTGTAGCCCTTGCGCAGGTGATGCTCATCCACTACTTCCCAGCCGTTGCCCAGTTCGTCCAACAAATCCCTTATGGCATCGCCCTTAAGCGGCGGAATGCCACCTTTGCAGGGGATACATTGCTTCTTTGCGAGCTCGGTCATTGGATCATCTCCTCATTACACGCCAAACAAGGTCATCAGTATACTGTACCGATGAGTTCCGTGCAATCGGCTTGGGTTGGAGCTTAGATCAGCCAGTAGGCGATGGTGGATAGATCGCCGGCGGATTGCTTCAGGGCCGTCGGGATCGGGTGGAGCACTTCGTCAGGCCGCAGGAATGTCTGCCGCAAGGTCGCCTCGATCTGAGAAAAGAAATAGCGGCGCTGCACTTCGTTGGCACAATAAGTAATCCCACCGCACAGAAAGATCGGATCCACGTCAAGGATCCGCCGCATGTTGGTCAGCCCCATGGCTACGTAAAACGCGGTCCCGTCCACGGCCACGCGGGCGGCGGGGTCGCCGGACGCGGCGGCGGCGAAGATCTTCTTTGCCGAGTCCTTCCGTTCGTCCGAGCTGTCGACGCGGAGATAACGAGCCACGACGCCTTTTCCAGAAACCAGATTCTCCAGGCTGATGTCCCCTTCTTCCACGGTCGGGTCGTCGGTCTCCAACAAGATCACCTGGTCAAAGAACCGGCCCGCCGGATCGCTTAAGTCGACGGCGCTGTCGGACTGGGGCGTCACCCCCTCCACCAGGTTGTTGCGGTCGAACAGCGGGTTGACCACCCGCTCGTCGACCCAGCGGCGAATCGCCTCCAGATGGCCGGCGGCCAGCGGGTGATTGGCCACGGCGTATTGGGGATCGAAAAAGTTGATGACGTTGGCCAAACCGATGGCGTAAAGAAAACGTTTCTCTTCCACGTCGACTTCCGGTGCGGCCAAGACTTCACGCAGGGTCATGGAACGCACCTGCGCGGCGCGACGGAGGAGGAAGCGCTGGTGTCCAAACTCCGAGTTGTTCCCGGAAAAACCGTTGTCCAGATGGCGATCAACCACCAGGCCGCCGCCGACACCGGTGGCGACCAGGAGCATGGCGAAGGTACGATAGTCCTTGCCGCCGCCGAAGATTAATTCGGCCAGCGCCAGGTTGTTCGCGTCGTTCTCCACGTGCGCCTTCAGTCCGAACCGTTCTTCGAAGAAATCGGTCAGAGGAACCTCTTTCCAAGCGAAGAGGTTCGGAGGGTTGTAGCCGCGGGGGCCGATGATCCCTCGAAACGGGTCCAGGGGACCGCCGCAGGAGATGCCGATGGCGATCGCCTGATCTTTGGGGGGAACCTCATTGCCTTCGTACAGCCGGTCCACGGCCACGGCAATTTCTTCCAGGACCTCCATGGGCGGAGCGGAAGGCCGGGAGGGAAACTCGATCCGATGCAGGATATTGCCATCTAGCTCGATGAGTGTTACGGCGATCTTCGTACCGCCGATATCGATGCCGATATAGTGGTTGCCCACCTTTTCGCCTACCACAGGCCGCTGTCCCGGAAAACGCTTTGGTAATTCTCTAGCAATTCGCTGGGCGAGGAGGTGCCGTTGATGTTGAGCTTGCGGATGGTGACGTTGGCCCCCATATTGCCCATCTGAGCAGCCTCCTGGATCGTGGCGCCGGCCGCGAGGGCCATGGAAATCGCGCACAACGCGGAGTCGCCGCACCCGGTGATGTCGATATTTTCTGTCAGCGCAATCGTGGGGACGTCGAAGAGGTTGCCTTCCGGGTCGACCGCGGTCATGCCGCGTGGGCCACATGTCACGAACGCCGGTGCGTTACTTTGCGTCGCCAATTTCTTACCAAACGTATGAACTTCGTCGAGGGAGAACTCCTTGAAAATATCGAAGTCTTCGCCGGTGACAGCGACTGCGGTTTCATATTCGTTGGGCACGCAGACAAAGCTTCGGAACTTCTCGATCCGCGTTCGCGAGGTGCACACAAACAGCTTGTCGGAGGCTCCGGCCAATTCGCTAAGCAGAGAGAGAACCTCGCCGGCAATGGTGGGGAATCCCTCTTCGTTGTAATCCGGTGCAACGACGAGATCGGCCTCGGCGACCGCCTGGCGGATGCCGTCGGTCAACTGCTGAAGGGCCTCAGGGAGCATAGGGTTGAGGTTGTCCACGTCGATCCGAAATTCGTCCAGGTAACGATCACCTTCGTACACCTTGACCTTCTCGTAGGATCCCGTAAGGCGCTCGGGGGACTGGATCAGTCCACGGCTGTCGATCCCATAGGTGTCGAGAATTTGGATCAGCATTCGGGCGTAGTCGTCCTGGCCGATCACGCCAAGGGTGCGGACGTCTCCCCCGTAGCTGGCCAGATTCGCCGCCACGTTGGAGGTTCCACCCGGGACATAGTAATGTTTGTTGATTCGGATGATTTTGTTCCCGGTCTCTCGGGACACGCCGGAATATTCCGCGTAGGCATATCGGTCGAGAAAGAAGTCCCCCACCACCACGACTTTTTTGCCCTGGAATGCCTTTGTGATTTCCTGAATCCGCTTCTCGTTCATCGCTCCTCGTGCAAGTTGTCGGAAGGGTTGGCCCTGTTGGCAAAACCGGAAAGTGAGTGATTATGTCACACCCCGCGAAGGCTGTCAACGGCCGTTCCTCCCCACTGAAAAGGCAGATTGAGGTTGCGCAAACACGCCATGCCGTTATACTATTCAGCCATTGCTTGTTTTCGTTTCTACATAAAGTCGTCCGGATGAAGAAGAGGAAAACACATGATGTTTGGAAGGGTTGTCAAACTGCCTATCGTCGTGGGTCTCTTGGCCCTTACCCTGGTGACCGCCGGTTGTGGTGGGACCAGTTGGGATGTGACACGTCCGCCGCGCTCGGCCATGGAGCAACGGCTGATCTCTACCGCCGCAGATCGTTCAGCGAAGCGGCTGACCACGCTGCTTACTGGGGAGTTGGGAACCGTCTATCTCGACGTCAGTCTGCTTGAAGGATACGATAAGACCTACGCCATCCAGGCCGTCCGGCGGGAGATGTTGACCGCAGGGATTACCCTGGCGGACAAACCGGAGACCGCGGATACGATCGTAGAAATCAGTTCGGGCGCCCTTTCCATCGATTACTCCAAGTTCCTTTTGGGCGTGCCGAGCCTGAGTTTCCCGCTCCCGTTGATCGGCCAGATCAGCTTGCCGGAAATCGCCCTGGTCGGCGAAGAGAATCACATGGGCATTTCCAAGCTTTCTCTTTCCGCCCGTAACCGAAAGTCCGGCCAAGCAGTGGCCGAGGCAGGGATTCGCCTGGGCTCCGCCTACAACGACAACTGGACGATTCTGATGATCATCGGCTTTAATTACACCAACCTGCCCGAGCCGCCCGAAGAGGAAGAGCCCGAAGACGACTAACCGTACACCATTTGTCCCCATCACCCAACGAAAACCTGAGGCCCCTGCTGGACCTTAGGCCCCTATTTTCTTCAAAATAGAACCAGAACACACTGAATTCACCCCACTCCAAAGAAACCATTAACTATATACATATAACTGACTTACGATATAATTAAAAGCGTCTCTCAAAAAAATCAACGAGCGACAAAAAAAGATACTTGACTCTTTTACTCTGGTATGGTAAACTGTCTTCCAGAAAGGCGTAAAGAGATGAAGTACACGACCCAAAGCGAATACGGACTGATCTGCCTACTGGATGTCATGAGCATGTCCCAGGGGCAGCCGGTCTCTCTTTCCCGCATCGCGAAGAAAGAGAGCCTGTCCTTGCCCTATCTGGAAAAGATCTTCGGCAAGCTTGTCCGCGGCGGGATTGTCAAAAGCATCCGCGGCGCCCACGGCGGCTTTATTCTGGCACGAGATCCTGCGCAGATCACCTGCCGGGAAGTCATTGACAGCTTGGAGGGCAACACGCTGGACGTTTTCTGCTCCAGCGGAGTTCGCGAGAGCATCGTGTGTACGCACCTTTCGCACTGCGGATTGCAGCAGGTGTGGGTGGGTTTGAAAAAGACCATCGACAACTACTTCGACTCCATTACGCTGGCTTCGCTGAGTCAGGATCACAGAGCCATGCAGACGGGTCCCGAAATCAATACCCTGCAAGTACCGACATAATATTAACACGACCCCAGCGGTCGTGACGACAGGAAGAGGAAACGAAAAGAGCATGAAACTACCAATCTACATGGACAACCACGCGACAACGCCCCTGGACCCGCGGGTTCTGGAGGTCATGTTGCCCTGTTATACCGATGAATTCGGCAACGCGTCCAGCCGCAACCACCCGTTCGGCTGGAAGGCGGACGAACTGGTAGAGAACGCCCGAAAACAAATCGCCGATCTCATCGGAGCCTCGGCGAAGGAGATCATCTTCACCAGCGGCGCCACCGAGTCGGACAACCTGGCCATCAAGGGTGTGGCGGAAATGTACGGCGAAAAGGGCAACCACATTATTACCGCCACCACCGAACACAAAGCCGTACTGGACGCATGCAAAAAGCTGGAACAAAAGGGATACGAAGTCACCTACCTGCCGGTGGACAGCAACGGCCTGATCACGGCGAACGACGTGGCCAAGGCGATTACCGACAAAACGATCCTGGTCTCGATCATGGCGGCCAACAACGAGATCGGTGTTCTGCAGCCGGTCGCCGAGATCGGCAAGGTCACCCGCGAGCAGGGCGTGCTGTTCCACACCGACGCGACTCAGGCCGTCGGCGAGATCCCCATGAACGTGGACGAAATGAACATCGACCTGATGTCGCTGAGTGCCCACAAGATGTACGGGCCCAAGGGCATCGGCGCTCTGTACGTGCGGCGACGCAACCCGCGGGTACGGCTGTCGGCCATCATCGACGGCGGCGGCCACGAGCGCGGCATGCGCTCCGGCACGCTCAACGTCCCGGGGATTGTCGGCTTCGGCAAGGCCTGCGAGATCGTTAAGGCGGAGATGCCGGAAGAATACGCACGGCTACTGAAGTATCGCCAGAAGCTGCTCGACGGGTTTTCCGCCGAGCTGGACGAGCTGTACATTAACGGCGACATGGAGCAACGGCTGCCGCAAAACTTGAACATCAGCTTCGCCTACGTGGAAGGTGAATCGCTGTTGATGGGAATCAACGAGGAGATCGCGGTCTCCTCCGGATCGGCCTGCACTTCCGCGAGTCTGGAGCCCTCTTACGTTTTGCGGGCGCTGGGCGTTGGAGATGACCTAGCTCATACGTCGATCCGCTTCGGACTTGGCCGATTCAATACCGAAGAAGAAGTGGATTACACAATTGAGAAGGTTGTAAAAACCGTAAAGCGACTTCGTGACATGTCCCCGCTGTACGAGATGGCCAAAGAGGGCATCGACCTAAAAAGCGTACAGTGGACT
Source organism: Planctomycetota bacterium (assembly GCA_029260815.1). Lineage (GTDB taxonomy): Bacteria > Planctomycetota > B129-G9 > JAJDCN01 > JAJDCN01 > JAJDCN01. Next base: position 1,154 of record JAJDCN010000330.1, on the reverse strand, counting down.
GAATAGACCTAAAGGAGACGAGACGACAATGGCATATTCTGAGAAAGTGCTGGATCACTACAACAACCCCCGCAACGTGGGATCGATGGACAAAGGTGACCAAGACGTGGGCACCGGCGTGGTCGGCGCCCCCGAGTGCGGCGACGTGATGAAGCTGCAGATCAAGGTTAATAACGCTGGCGTCATTGAAGACGCAAAGTTCAAAACGTTCGGATGTGGAAGCGCAATTGCAAGCTCGAGCCTAGCTACGGAATGGGTAAAGGGCCGCACGCTGGAGGAGGCGTTGGAGATTCGGAACACGGACATCGTTAACGAATTGAGCCTTCCCCCAGTCAAGATTCACTGTTCGGTCCTGGCCGAGGACGCCATCCGGGCGGCCATCGGCGATTTGAAGGACAAGAAGGACGAAAACGGGAAAGGATAGTCTGTATGATCGAGGTGACGGAAAGAGCGGCCAAAGAGGTCAAACGCCTGTTGGACACCGAGGGCAAGCCCGAACTGGGATTGCGCCTGGCCGTCGAAGGCGGTGGATGCTCCGGCCTGAAGTACCGACTCGGCTTCGATGCGAAGCAGGAGGCGGACAACGTGATGGAAGAGGACGGCTTTAAGGTGTTCCTCGACCCCAAGAGCACGCTGTACCTGAAAGACATTCGGCTGGATTACCAGGACGGTCTGATGGGCAAGGGGTTCATTTTTACCAATCCGAGCGCCACCGGCACCTGCGGTTGCGGGGAGTCGTTCTCCGTTTAGGAGCGATACCATGGACAAACCCTCTTTCCCTTTGATTCCGGCCTGCTGGTCGTGTGGAAAATCGTCAAAAGCCTATCACTTCTGCCCCGCCTGCGGAAAAATCCAGCCCGTGGGGACCGAAGGCAAGGATTACTTCCAGTTCCTCGGATGCTCGCAAGCCATGTGCTTATCCGGCGAAGAGTTGCGCAAGCGGTTCTACTCCCTGTCCCGAAAGTTTCATCCGGACTACTACCAGAACAGCACCCAACAGGAACTCGACTTCAGCCTGGAGCGCAGCGCCACCCTCAACCGGGCCTACCATACCTTGCGCGACCCGCTGGCGCGCGCCAAACATCTGCTGGAACAAGCCGGCTTTGCCAACGACGAGGCCAAGACCCAACCGCCGGCCGACCTTCTGATGGAAG
>JAJDCN010000329.1 GCA_029260815.1 Planctomycetota bacterium | reverse complement strand
GAGGATCATTTGAGATACATTCTCAAGGAGTACGTGGAGTTCTACAACACGGTGCGGCCGCACAGTTCGCTAGATCGCCCTATTGATTACGAGCCCGCTTTCACTGAAGGCGAAGTCGTGTGCGACTCCCGATTGGGCGGTTTGCTGAAGCACTTCTATAGACGAAAAGCCGCCTGAAGTTCTTCTCCAGACAGCCATTCATTTCGGGGTCAAAATGCGCCCGTATTCAGCCAATCGGGCTTGACTTGCCACGATCCAACGCTATTGTGTTGTCAAAGATCACCGCTGCGCATATTGAAAGAACATTCTCGCGCGCTTTTCGGACCGGTGCATTCTATTTGCACATCTCTCACGAACTGATTCAAGCAAAAATTTCCCGGTTGTTCACTTCGTAAACCTCGTATTTCAGTCCGCTTAATCACTCACCGATTTTTTGCATATTGAGTATGCGGTCGGTCAAGGAGCGTATTTGGGCAATTCTAAATTGTCAAACCCTTCTAAATCTCCAACAAAATAGATTGATGATGTATCATCCGTATTAACATAATATAAAGCAACATCATCTGGCTTAACTCCAACATCATCATCATATGGAATAGCCGTGCCATTCTTATAACGCGCGCGAATTATGTTTATGTAACGAGATCCACCTGTAGGAAGACGGATAATACCATCGTTAGGCACATTCAAGGTCCACTCTGCAGCATCCCAATCCACTTCTATCTGAGAGTCTTCGTTTTGAGTAACTTTCACCAACCCTTCATATTCATCGGGCAACACGATAATAAAATCAGGTCCTCTATCTTCCAAACACCCAACACATATGAAAGCCAAAAAAAAGGCGGTAGCAATCGGAAACAATCCGTTGCGAATCAAACTGCGATTTGTTCGATCATTAGGCCCAAGGTTCATTGCAATGACTTCTAAAAGGACAAACAATTGTTGACACCTAGTCATCCCATTCATCCGCTGCAGGTCTGCGGAGTCGATCGCTAACCAAGGATTTTCTACCAGCTCTATGGAAACCTTCGTCTAGCTCATCAGCGAAATCTGATGGATAGTATATCGTTTTATAAGGCATATATTTTATAATTCCCGCCTCATATAGGACATCTCTAACCTTCGTGGTGCAGTTGTTATTACCCGGGCAATAACGCTCAGCGCTATTCCCAAGACGTTCCTGAAGAATCTTGTACAACCGGTATCTTTGATCAGGTGTTGTCTTAAGCGCGTGAAGCAACACAGCACGATTTTCTTCATTTGTTCTTTCAACTATTCTAGCACCTGCTTTAACTTTTTCCCACTCGGCACGATTTGATCCATTTTTCTCGTCTGCTTTCCTTATCGAATAGATCCACGAGCCGAATTGCAAGGACGTATGACCAGCAAATCCTTTAATATTCTCGATATCATATATCTCGGACTTGTCAATAGTAACAGTTTTAACCGTCGCATTATCAGTAATTCGCCTTATCTCTGTCTCTTTTTTGTTATTGTAAGCTGCTTCATATTGCTCTAATAGCTTGTTCGCCTCGTCAATTACATTCAAGGAGTCGCTCGCTCGAACTACATCATCATAGAACTCCTCACTACCAGTCAGCGAGAGGCTTACATTGTATACCTCTCCATCCGAATTTCTACGAATCATTCTCTGGCCTAACTTTGTGCCATCATCCGCGTATACCTCATGTCCTTCAACCGTTACTCCTGAGCCCGCCTCAAGAATGTTGCTGCCCGTGTCCCCAAATTCGAATTCTTCCAGAGTATATAATCCCAAAGGATCCAAATAGTTTACGGGATTATTATTTACGAAACGGTAGAGATTGGGGCCGTCTTCGTAGCCTTTGGGGTCTCTGGAGAGGAAACGGCCGATGGTGGCGTCGTACCAGCGGTTGCGGTAGTAGTATTTGTCGCTGGTTGGGTCGAGCCGACGGCCCTGGAAGCGGTACGGGTTGGTAACTGTAGGCGCTGTTGAGATCAGCTTCCCGAAGATATCATAGGTATAACTTTGCGACAGCGCGCCGCTGGTGGTGTCGATCAGGCCCACCACGTTGCCTTGGGCGTCGGTGTTGTACCAGTACTCGGCCGTAGTGGTTTGGTGCTTCTTTATCTGCAACCGCTCGTCCAGGTTGTCCGGGTTGTAGGCGTAGGTATATTCCAGGGTTTCCTCCACCGGTGAGTTGAGGACGATCGTCCATTCCTCAATGCATTGCCACCCTGACCAGATGTACCGTGTGATCAACGAGTCGGTCCGGCGCAGCACCAGGCGATTATGGTGGTCGTAGATGTAGCGGATATCGTCTCCGGAGCTGTCCCACCAGATCAGGCGGTTTTTGTAGTCCCACACGTGGTCGGGGGTGGCGGTGGTGCCGGTGTAGTTGCCGTTGGCATCGTGATAGCTATTGGTGGAGGTGTCGCTGTTGTGCGCGGTGGTGTATTCGTTCACCGCGTTGGGGGTGTAGTTATAACTAGTCCATCCGCCACCAGTGTCTTCTCGCATGCCGGCGGTGCCGCCGTTGTCTTTTCGGTTGCGCACTTT
>JAJDCN010000328.1 GCA_029260815.1 Planctomycetota bacterium | reverse complement strand
ATCTCAAAGTCCTCCGGGAACCAGTCGAGATGCGTGATTTGTGGCGAGAGGAGCATCCGGTTGACCGAATAGGTGCCGCCCAGGTCGTAGATGATATGGTCCACGCGAAACGCGTTGGCAACAGCGGGCATCCACGAGCTGTACACATCTGCGTCGACCGAAGCCGCCGGCAGCGTGTCGGACCCCGCCCAGCTTGTCGCCGACACCACGACCGGCTGTGGCAGCATGGTGGAGACGCTCTTCGGCGTGGTGGCCACGAGGTCGCTGATCGCGCTCGGGGCCACGGTATCCATGATACCACTGGTTTGATGCGGCGCCACGTTGGACAGCGACCATCCACCCGTCGCGTTCACGCTCTTGATCGCAAAGGAATAAGCCGTGCCCGGCGCCAGGTTGTCCGCGAGGAAGTTGTAGCTCGACCCATTGCCCGGCACGGTGCCAACCGCGTCTACCAGAAAAGCATTGCTGGAAGTAATCGGCTCGGTCGATTGCAGCACTTCATAAGAAGCCACCGGTCCGTCAACCGGTTCGCTCCAGGTCAGTTGAGCTTGTTGTAGGGCGTTGTCCACCACCCGCTGAAACGCCAGCTCCGCAAAACTGCACGTCCGGTTTCCCAACGGATCGGTGCCCAACTGCGTCACCCAGATCGCGACATACTGGCCCACCGAGTCTGGAAATACGAAAGTAAACCAATCCTGATCCGGTGCGGGCCCGTCATAAGTCCCAAGCATCGTCCACACCAAATCCGCGGTGCCCGAAAACACGACGATCTGAAGCGGCATCGGCAGCGAAGGATCGTCGGAACGACGCAGGCGCATGCGGTTGAACTGGTGCTCGTATCCGAAATCAACCAAAACGTATTCCGTACGATTCACAGGCGAAAGCTCGCTGGTCCATTGCGTGGCATCCACGCCGTCGGACACTTGGGCGGCGGTCTCCGCGCCGTTGCTGGAAGACGCCCCCGACCAGACGATCGGCAAAACCTCTACCGATTCGGCCGGCGTGGAAACTGCAAGGTCCACCACCGCGGGCGGATCCGGCTCGATGGGCGGGTCCGGCGGCGCAGACAAAACGGCAAGGATGCCCACGAAATCGATCCGGCCCCAGCCAAAGAGCGAATCGTGACCCGGCTGGCCTAAATCAATGGCAGCATCTTGCATCATTTGCTGCGCATCGACATTGCTGATCCCCGGGAAAGCGGCTTGGATGAAAAGACCCATCGCTGCCGCGTGGGGCGATGCAATGGAGGTGCCTGATACGGTCGAATAATTTCCATCCGCCGACGTGGTTCGGATCCCGTCGCCGGGAGCCGCAACCGTAGCGTGCGAGCCAGTGGTGGAGAAGGAAGAGAGCCCATCGCTCGCTCGTGTGGACGCCACCGCAATCGTTTCGGGAAAAGCGGCTGGATAATAGGCCCGCTCAGTTCCTGAATTTCCCATGGCCGCGAAGAGCATCACGTTCCGGTCATGCGCATACGTGACCGCGCTTTGCAGGGAGGGCGCAGCACTCGACCCGATCAGGCTGAGGTTGATCACATGGGCACCGTTGTCCGCAGCGTAGGTAATCCCACTGGCGACATTGAAGTAGGATCCCAGGTTCGAGGAATTCATTACTTTTACGGGTAGGATCTGCGCGTCCCACATCACGCCGGCGATGCCATTATAGTTGTTGCCCGCGGCCGCAAGAATTCCCGCCACATTCGTACCGTGGCCCGAATCGTCGTCCGGGTCACTGTCGTCATTGACAAAATCGTGGCCCGACAAAAGGCGGCCGGCAAATTCACTATGGTCCAAGTCCACGCCGGAGTCCACCACCGCGGCGATCAAATGATTGGCCGACACGCCACGCGACCACACGGGTTCGCAATGAATCAGTTGCAGGTTCCATTGCGCGTCATACTCCGGATCGTTGGGCACCGTGGCCGCTCGGGCCACGTAGTTCGGCTCGCTCACCTCGAAAAGCCCACTGTTTGTGAGCGCCGCGGCAACCGCGATCACGTCCGTGCCCGCCGGTCCCTCCAGCCGGTACAGCCCCAGCGCCGACAGGTAGTTGAGCGCGCGAAGGTTGTGTTCCTTGAGCAGGTTTCGGATGGCGCGCGGGTCGGCACTAGCGCGGCGGACGATGAGGATTTCCCGGTCGTAGTATTCGATCGTGCTGCCGTGGACCCGCCGCTGCACGATCGGGTTTTCATGCGCCTCGCCCGCCGGCGGGTTCGCCGCCAGAGCTAGCACCATCGCTTCGGAGCGCCCCTGGTTGAGGGTGTTGAAGGAGACCGACGACGGCTCTTCTTGCGCTACACGCGGCTGCTCGGTCTTCGCCGCCCGAACCGCGGCCGACAACTGCCGGGAAATCGCCTTGCGATCCGCTTCACTCATAAAGTCTAGCTCGTGCGAACCCCGGGACATAGCGGTCGACGGACCCGGAGCGTGCAGCGAGCCGGATAGAAGACATACCCATGCCAGACAAAACAGGGCGAAGATAAGCGTCTTGAAATGAAAGCTTCGAATGGTTGGACCAGGAACCATGGCAGTGCCCTTCCAGTGAGCATATTCCTATCCTATAACCACCATCTTATTTTACTAAATCCAACGCCAATAGCAAAGCAGAGAAAAGAGGTCGCGGCTGAGACGCTCCCCAACCGCAGCATCAAGTGGCAAGAACCAGACCGATTGCAAGACGCTAAAGCCAACGTCACATCGTTACCATGCTCCTACGTCGCTTGAAGATCGAGCCTCATATCTTCCTAGCTATTAGAGACCCTTACAGGCTGGAATCGTGCATAATTGTAGCATTTCGCATTTTAGTCTCCACAGTCAAGGCCTCTTTCGCACCCCGCCGGTCCCACTCTGTAAAACCGAGCGGGCGATAGGATTGCACGCGGGAATCAATGTAAAAACATCTTGATGGATAGCCGATACTTGATATACTTACGGTTTCTGCTTGGTTCAACAAGACGTCCGAACAGGACATGAACATGATAAACGAGATCGCTACTTACCTCTTGGGCCCGATACTGTGCTACTTGGTCGGCTCTATTCCCATGGCCTACCTGCTGGTAAAGCTGGTCAAGGGCGTGGACATCCGGACGATCGGCAGCGGCAACGTGGGCGCGACCAACGCGGCGCGGGCCTTCGATCCGAAACATCGCATGCGCGTGTTTGCGGTCGTGTTCGCGTTCGATATCCTCAAGGGACTCGCCTCCGTGGCGCTGATCTTCTCCCTGGTCCACAAGCTGTCCAACCCGGAGTCGATCGCGGCGATGCGCGTCTGCTACGGTCTGTTTGCCATTGTGGGCCACATCTGGCCGGTCTATCTTAGCTTCAAAGGCGGCAAGGGTGTGGCCACTAGTACGGGCGTGCTCATTGTAGTCGCGCCCAACGCAATCCTCATCGCGACCGCGGTGTGGCTCGTCACGGTGTTGCTCACGAAGTACGTCTCCCTGGGCTCGATCCTGGGTGCAACGTCGCTGTCCATGGGTCACATCGGCGAGCGGATGGCCAACAACGTGAATCCGTTCGGCAAGGTCCTGGCAACTACCTGCTTCTGCCTGTTGATCACCCTGCTCGTGGTCATGCGGCACCGCGCCAACATCAAGCGCTTGGTCAAGGGCACCGAGGCGCGCATTATCGACGACAAGGGGTAAGCGGTGTTTGACTCCGTCGCGGTGCTCGGCGATGGCGGCTGGGGCACGACGATCGCTATTCTTCTGTCGCGTAACATCGAGCGCGTTACCCTCTGGTCCCACTTCCCGGATCATGCCAATCAGCTTAATCAGACGCGCATCAATCAAAAGTTCCTGCCCGGCATTCCCATCCCCGAATCGATCCGCATCCTCAGCGGGTCGGCACTGCAGGACGCTCGGCCCCAGTTGGCGGTCTTCGCGGTACCCACGCCTTTCGTGCGCGGCGTGGCCACCGAAGTCGCCGCTTGGCTCCCCGACGACGCGGCGGTCTTAAGCGTCTCCAAAGGCATCGAGACCGACACGCTGCTGCGCGGCACGCAAATCCTGACCGAGGTCCTGGGCCCGCGGCGAATGGCCGTGCTATCGGGTCCCAGTCACGCTGAAGAAGTCGCACGCGACACCTTCACCCTGGTCAGCGTCGCCTCCGACGACGCGCCGCTGGCCGAGGCGATCCAGGCGCTCTTCACCACCGACACGTTTCGCTTGTACACCACCGATGACATCACTGGTGTCGAGCTTGGCGGCGCAATTAAAAACGTAATGGGCATCGCGGCCGGCATGTGCGACGGCCTGGGCTACGGTGACAACACCAAGTCTGCCGTCCTTACCCGCGCCTTGGCCGAGATGACACGCCTGGGCGCCGCGCTAGGGGCGCGCAATGAAACATTCTACGGCCTCTCCGGCGTCGGCGACTTGATCACCACATGCGTCAGTCCGTACGGACGGAACCGCGCGGCGGGCGAAATGATCGGAAAAGGAAAAACCGTCAAGGAGATTCAAGCGTCCACCGAAATGATCGCCGAAGGGTTGCTGACCACCAAAGCCCTCTACGAACTCGGGAAGAAACACGACGTCCCAATGCCGATCACTACAGGCCTTTACCGCGTTCTTTACCACGATGCCGACCCGCGGGAAACCGCGCAAGCGCTCATGACCCGCGCCGCGGGCCCGGAAGTTTCCGACTAGAAGCTTGTCTTCGATAACTGTCTCAAAAAAGCAAAGAGCCCTTTACTTCCAAGCACGGGCCGCGCACGGGGCCAACCGCCTCAGTGCATAGTTCGCGCACGTTTTGGTCCTTCCGGAGCCTCGAAACCGATTTTCTTTACATTTCGTTGATTTCTCTCGCGAACCGGTCTATAAAATGAAAATCTGGACCGCTTGATCCAAAACCGGAGGGGATTGCCATGCGTCATTCCAGAGCTTTGGCGTAGATCGTCATTTGTGTTTTGACTACCCTGTGCGCCGGTTGCCAGCGCGAAGCGATCGCGCACTTTACTGTCGTTTCCACGAACAACATGGAGTTCGATCATGCCAACGAATATATGCGCGCCGGAACGGTCACCGACAAAGACACACAAAGCTTCTACGTGATCTTTCCTGTCGGAGACAAGCCGTGCCTCACACAGGCGGTGAACCAAGCAATCGCCATACGATCCGACGGTGTGGCCTTGATCGACGCGACGGTGTACAAGGAAGCTCTCGGCTTTCCGTTGATTTGCTTCGAAAACTCTTTCGTGGTCGAGGGCACACTCCTCATCGAACCCACACTCCCATTGGAAGAATCCTTCACGGATCTTGAAAAGCATGCCGCCGATGTGGCGATCGAAGAATAGAATCACAAACGAGCGCGGTTATCCGCCGAGGAGATTGAGGACCGGGTCGGCGGCGTGTTCGGCGGAGGCGAGGACGGATACGCCAGCGGTCACAAGGATTTGAGAGCGGGTGAACTGCGCGGTCTCGGCCGCAAAATCCAGATCGCGAATGGAAGAGTTCGACTTCGTGATATTCTCGAATGCGAGGCTTAGTGCATTCACGTTGGCCGTCAACTCCTGGGCCTCGAAAGCCCCAAGAAAACCGCGTAACCCTGTGACCTGATCGATCGCCCCGTCGATGATTCGTAGCGCGTTGCCCGGATTGGACGACAGATCGTTGGCCCCACCGGCGACGACCGAGTTGAGAAAGCCGCCGATGGTCTGCGCGGCGACGCCTGTGCCGGCCCCGGTGCCCCCCAAGGTTCGCTCAACCGTGCCCAAGGCGAAGGCCGCGAGATTGTCGAACCCGATGTTCGCCGAATCGGTTTCGTGGGCCTCGGTATTCAATTGAAAGTTCAAACCGGAACTGGCCACCACGACCGACAGCGGCGTCGAGCCGGTCGGTCCGGTCCCGTCGGCCAGCGTAAATTCGCCGTTGAGACCCGATGCGGTCACGCTAACTTTGTTTCCGATCACGTCGACCCCATACCCGGCAATACTGACCGAGGCATTCGTGCCGGAATCGTTCACCTCCGCTCCGGATGCAATCGCCGCCGGTGTACTACCGGCGTCTGCAGCGGCAAAGATGTCGGCGCCGGAGATGACCTTGAGGGAGATCGACTGGGTCGTGCCAAACTCCAACGATGATAGCTCGATCGCGTTGGTCGCCGCCACCGTTCCGAGCGTTCCACTGGACAGGGCGGCGGAGATGCCCGTGTTGTCCCGGACGTTATTGATCATGCCGATCATGTCCTGGGTCGTCGTCCCGGAAGCCAGGATCAGCCGCTCGGTGCCGTGGGCTCCGGTGATCTCGATGACCTGTTGCCCCACCGCTGTCGTGCCCGTGGGGTCGATCTGCGCGGTGATCGTCGCGCGCTCGGCTGCAGCTGCGACGTTGATATCGATCTGTGTAGTGCTGGCTCCTGCAAACGAGAGACTCCGTAGCGACAGCTCTGTGATCGAGCTGGATTGCGACGTGACGTTAAATCCAGAGGTGCCGTTGAGCAAGCTGTTGTTACCGTAGCGGGTGGTCGCGGCGATCCGGTTGATGCTCTCGATAGCCGCGTCAACGCCGTCCTGCTCCGCGGCGACCTGCTCAGAGGAGGTGCCGCCGGTGTTAAGGGCGAAGATGGCCGACTCGCGGATCCCCACCAATAGTGCGGAGACCTCGGTGAGGGCCGCATCGGCGGTAGCGACCAGATTGGAGGCGAACTCGGTATTCTCCGCCGCCTGACTCAGGCTGCGGATCTGTGCGCGCAGTTGTTCGGAAATGACCAGTCCGGCCGGATCGTCGGCGCTGCGCACGATGCGCAGACCGCTGGCCAGATGCTCAACGGAATTGTTGTGCGCGTTGTTGGAAATCCCCAGATGGCGTAGCGCGCCGACGGCCGCAGCGTTGGTATTGAGCCGTAGCCCCAAAACATCCTCCGTGATTCACATACTTACGGACATCCTTGTCCGCTCTCAGTTCGCCCCTCAGGCGCACCGACGAAGCCTCATTATCCCTCTTATCGACCGGTCGCGGAATGGGATTTACACTTTTTTCGGTAATCCTCGTCTGCTCGGCACCCCGCTCGAATTGGCCCACCCGACTAGCTTTCTCTCCTCTCCTTTAAGGAAGAAAATGCTTGATATCACTCACTAGGCAAGTACATTTGAGACTCTGTGATGAAAGAAAATGATCAAATACGAGGTCGGTAGTGATTCTTTCGAACGTGCAGTATCAACTTTTTGAATCTGACGCTTGGTGGCTTGACAAAAACTATAAGTTAAGCTACCACGAAATTGATGGAGAGATCAAATTAGAGTTTGAAGACCAGGTTTCTTTGCATATCTCGTGGGACAGTCAGCCGGCTCAATACTGTATTTGTTATGGAAGCCAGGCTTTTTTTAGCAAGGGGCTCCCTGTTACAAGGCCTTTGACTAAATCTTCCATTTGGCGAAAACTCGTGGGTAAAGATATCTGCCTAAAATTTCTGGACAACGAACAACAGGTACTAGAAATCAGATCGGGCGAAAACACTGTGTACTGCTGCTCTATGGAAGATGGAAACTGGTGGATGAATACTATTCACGTTACAAATCAAAAGCCATATGATTTCCCAATGGACAGGGAAACTCCTGAAAAGTAGAGCTAAGCAGACGCACATCGTCAAAGCAGATTAAAAGCTCATTGTCCGCAAATATAGGGATGTCGACAAAGTTGGACTTTATTTTTGGATGAAGCCGCTTGATGAGTAGGACGCCTATTTTCGTCCGACCATTAAAATGAATTCAGGCAGGCCACTCAGATCTGCTTTCCGCCAATCGTCTTGACCTTCCCCATACTCCTCGACCGCAATCAACGGACAGCCCGCGTCCAAAATCGATTGGATGTGGTCCGCAACGGTCCAATGAAATTCGATGCCCAGACGCCCTTCATCGTCCCAGTGTTCGACCGGGCCGCTACCAAAATAAGGATAGCGCGAAACCATTCCCTCGGCCTCTTCGTCCCAAATCCGGCGAAACGGGTGGTATTCGTTAACTACGAACAAACCACCGACTTTGAGAATTCGAACGGCTTCCGCATAATACCTGCGGATATCGGAAACCCAGATCGACACATGGCCGCCGGTGTACGCGACATCAAAGTTCTCGTCTTCAAGATCTTTCAGATCCGTAACATCTGCGCGTACAAATGTAATTTCCAAGCCCAGCGTGTGCGCTCTTGCCTCGGCAATCTTCAGCTGCTCTTCGGAAATATCTACCGAGGTCACCTCTGCTCCCAGTCCTGCGAGGGCAAAGACGACTTCGTTGTCTCCACTGCCCAAGACGCAGACACGCAGATCCCGCACATCAGCGAGAAAGCGCATTTCGCCAGGAGACAGAGCCAAATTTGGATCGCGATGACATCGCTTCCATAGCCCCCTTTCGTCTGCTCGCTTCGCCCACCAATTGGCCCATTCGTTCCAGCGGGCACGATTGGTCTCATGAATCTCGTTCATCTCCCTCTTCCGTTGAGTCAGGGTATAAATCTACGATCCGGACTCGGCCAGTTTCTCGATCACCTTTTGAGCCAGGTCGGGGTTCATGCCTTTGACGGCGGCGATCTGGCCGGCATCGGTCTTTGCGATGGCAGCGACGGAGCCGAATTCGCGCAGCAGGGCGACCCGGCGGGCGCGGCCGATACCGGGAATGGCGTCGAGGATGGAGTCTTCGGTTGTCTTGCTGCGCAGTTTGCGCTGGTAGGTGATGGCAAATCGGTGGGATTCGTCGCGGATGCGCTGCAACAAAAACAACTCCGGGCTGCCGGAGCGCAGGCGGACGGGGTTTTTGCGGCCCGGAAGAAAAACTTCGTCGGTCTCCACGGCCTTGGAAACGGTGTGGTCCCCCGCCTTGGCGATGGCGGCAATGGCCACGCCCTCGACGCCCAGATCATGCAGGACGGCAACGGCAACGGCCAACTGCCCCTTGCTGCCGTCTACCAAAACCAGGTCCGGCCGCTCGGTCGTCGCACCACTGGCTCCTTCCTCAGCCTCCAGCAAGCGCTTCCAGCGGCGTTGCATGACTTCGTACATGGCTCCGTAGTCGTCGCCTGCAGCAGCGGATCGGATCTTGTACTTGCGGTAGCCGTTCTTATCCGGCTCGCCGTCCACGAAAGTGACCAGCGAACCTACCGTATCGGCGCCGCCTGTGTGGGAGATGTCGTAGCACTCGATCCGCACGGGCGGGCGGTCCAGCTTCAACTTCGTCTGCACCGCCGCCAGGGTCGCAGAGCCTTCCACCTTGCTTCGGATCCGCTCGTCCAGACGCAACGCCGCATTCTTCCCGGCGAGCCGGACGAGCTTCAGGTTGTCGCCCCGCTGAGGCGTGAGGATCTCCACGTTGGCCCCACGCTTTTCGGCGAGCCATTCGGCCAGCGCCTCGGCCGCCTCAATCGGGACCGGGAGCAAGACCTGGTGCGGCACGACGTCGGAGACGGAGTAAAAGCGCAAGACAAAGGAGGCGATCACTTCGGTCGGCTCCAGGCCGTGGTCGGGAAAAAAGAACTCCTTGGAACCGGTCAGGATACCGTTGCGAACGTACAGGGCTTGGACGGCGAACTCACCGCCGGTAGCATGGTAGCCAAAAACGTCGCGGTCCACCCGCTTGAGAGAGACGACCTTTTGTTTCTCTACCGTGGCCTCGATCGCCCTGATCTGGTCTCGCACCTTCGCGGCTTCCTCATAGAGCAGCGCTTCGGAAGCCTCTTGCATGCGCGCCTTCAATTCACCGATCAATTCACGGTCTTGCCCCTTAAGCATCAGGACGGCGCGTTCCACGTTGGCCTTGTAGTCCGCCTCGCCGATCAGGTCACAGCAGGGGCCGGGGCAGATCTTGATCTGATAATCCAGACACGGGCGCGTACGGTTGTTAAAGACCGCGTCGGAGCAGCGGCGGATGCCGAAGGTCTTGGTCAGTAGCTTGACCACCGCGCGCGCGGCATGTGCGGAGTGAAACGGTCCGAAGTATTTTTCCTTTGCCTTGTGGGTCTTTCGCACACGCAGGACGTCAAGCCGTGGAAACTTCCGGTCCATGTCCACCTTGATCGACAGGAAGGACTTGTCGTCCTTAAGCTCCACGTTATATTTGGGCTGGTGTTCCTTGACCAGGGCGTCCTCGAGGATCAACGCTTCTTTTTCATTGTCGGTGACAATGAAGTCCACGTCGGTCACAACTCGCTCGATGAATCGCGTTACCGTCCGTGTGTCGCCCGAACGGGTGAAGTACGACCGAACGCGGGAGCGTAGGTTGACGGCTTTGCCGATGTAGACGATCGTCCCGCTCCGATTTTTGAACAGGTACACCCCGGGCTGGGCGGGCAGGTTCTTCGTTTTTTCGGTGAGTGCCTCGGACATGTTACACCAAGTGTTTCAAGGAACTCTTCGACCGCCTGGTCTTCCAAGCCTGTCATTTGTCGTGCTCTTCAAGGACTGGGCTCCAGACCGGTACTCCACACTCATTATTGCAGACAATGACATCTATTCTACTCCACCCAGGCTCTCTAATATTTTTGAAACTGCATCGTATTGTGCTTTTCGCTCTTTGCGTTTCAGATCGGTGATATCCCTCGACAGCTTGCGGACCCGCCCCAATGGAGTAAAACCACTCTTCGTTCGTGTATTAACGTCCGCACCTCGTTCAATAAGAAGCTTTACCATTTCCGAGTCTGCTTGGCGGGCTGCCCAGCCTAAAGCCGATTCACCACGTAGGTTTCTTGCGTCCATATCCGCTCCATGATCTAGGAGAAATATGACCATGTCTCGACTTCCCCTGTCCACGGCCCAATGCAAAGGCGGTGCCTTCGGATGCCGACCCGTGGGGAGTTCTTCTCGAACAACTAAGGTTGCATGAACCAAATCGGGGTAGGATGCGATCCACGATTTTGCGACTTCCCATTTTTTGTCGCGCAAGGCTTTGAACAAGGGCTCCACGCCGTCATCCGCCATAATGTCCAGGGCAAACAAGCCGAGAACAAAATCCAAAGATTCCACGGGGTCCACTGCTAACTCCGCTCCGACGAGTCCCGCAAAAACGTCCACGCCAAACTCGTAAGGTCGATAGGGTGTATTCCACGATCTTCTCGGAATTCCGATCCCCCTGTTTAAATTACCCTCGGTCTGAAAACAGTTACGGAATCCGGGCAAATCATAAGACGCGTGATCTTTATGAAGAATGCCCGCATCCAGGGGGCTCCATCCCAGACTTGTACACACATATCCGCTCAGACCTGTATGGCACTCGTCAGTGGCACTGACATGGAGACTTGCTCCAATACCAAGACCCACATTGGCTCGGCTGACTTGCGTTAAATCGTACCAACGGGCCTCCGCGTATTGACAACCGGTACTCACACAAGAAAATAGTAAGACACTGAATACGAGCATCACTTTCGTCATAGCATCTGCTCAACCTCGAACTTCGAGTTCCTTTTGTTCCAGAGCCTGGATCTCGTCACGGATCTCGGCGGCGAGTTCGAATTCCAGGTTGTCGGCAGCTTCTTTCATCTCCTTTTTGAGCTGCTCAATCCGCTTGCCCATGTCGCGGACGGCCTCGTAGGATGCGGCCTTCTCGGAGATCTTCGGGACAGTCACGTAGTCCTGCTCGTAGATAGAGCCGAGGATCTCGTTGATGGACTTGCTCACGCTTTCCGGCGTGATGCCGTGAGCTTTGTTATAGGCCAGTTGGGTGTTGCGGCGACGCTCCATCTCAGCCATGGCGGCCGTCATGGACTTGGTAACGGTGTCTGCATAAAAGATTACTGTGCCGTTGACGTTGCGCGCGGCGCGACCGGAGGTCTGAATCAGGGACCGGGCCGAGCGCAGGAAGCCTTCCTTGTCCGCGTCGAGGATCGCCACTAGTGATACCTCCGGGATGTCCAGCCCTTCACGCAACAGGTTGATGCCGATGAGAATGTCGAACTCGCCCAGGCGCAATTGTCGGATGATCTCGGTCCGCTCCAGAGTTTCGATCTCGGAATGGAGATACTTGACCCGCAGATTCAGATCGGCGTAATACTCAGCCAGGTCTTCGGCCATGCGTTTGGTCAGCGTAGTCACCAACACGCGCTCGCCACGGCCGACCCGTTGGCGGATTTCTTCGAGCAGGTCGTCCACTTGCGTGCCGGCGGGCTTGACGATCACTGGTGGATCCACCAAGCCCGTGGGCCGGATCACTTGTTCGACGACCACGCCGCCGGCCTGCTCCAGCTCGAAATCCGCGGGCGTGGCAGAGACAAAGACCGTCTGGCCGCGCCGGGCTTCGAATTCCTCGAAAGTCAGCGGTCGGTTGTCTCGGGCCGAGGGCAGGCGGAAGCCGTATTGCACCAGCGTATCTTTGCGCGCGCGATCGCCACGGAACATGCCGCCGATCTGCGGAACGGTGGCGTGGGACTCGTCGATAAACAACAGACTCTTCTCGGGAAAAAAGTCCAGCAACGTAGGCGGTGGCGAGCCTTCGGCACGCCCGTCCAGGTGCCGCGAGTAGTTCTCCACGCCCTGGCAGTAGCCGATGTGTTCGATCATCTCCAGGTCGAAGTCGGTCCGCTGTTTGAGACGTTGGCCTTCCACCAGTTTGTTTTCAGAGATCAGCCAGTCGCGGTGCATAACCAGCTCCGATTCGATGGCGCGGATGGCCTTGTCTATCTTTTCACCGGGCACCACGTAGTGGGTCGCGGGGTAGACTGCCACGCGGTTGAGTTCTTCGATCACGACGCCGCGCAGCGGGTCGATCTCGGTGATGCGCTCTACCTCCTCGCCAAAGAACTCCAGCCGGATCGCTTTGGAATCTTCGTAGGCAGGGAAGATCTCTACCACATCGCCGCGCACGCGGAACGTACCGCGATGGAAGTCGATGTCGTTGCGCGCGTACTGGATATCCACCAGCTTGGCCAGGACCTCGTCGCGCTGGACGTAGGTGCCTTTCTCCAAGGACACGAGCATGCCGTAATAGGCCTCCGGCGAGCCCAGACCGTAGATGCACGAAACACTGGCGACGATCAACACGTCGTTGCGCTCCAGCAGAGAGCGGGTAGCGGAGTGACGCATCTTGTCGATGCGGTCGTTGATGGAAGAGTCCTTCTCGATGTACGTATCGGTCCGCGGAATGTAGGCTTCGGGCTGGTAGTAGTCGTAATAGCTCACGAAATATTCTACGGCGTTTTCCGGGAAAAGGCCGCGGAATTCAGTAAACAATTGCGCCGCAAGGGTCTTGTTGTGCGCAATCACCAGCGCTGGGCGGTTGATCTGCGCCACGACGTTGGCCATGGTGAACGTCTTGCCCGAGCCGGTAACGCCCAGCAAGAC
>JAJDCN010000327.1 GCA_029260815.1 Planctomycetota bacterium | reverse complement strand
AGCTACCACCGCCGACCCGGATCATGGGTAAGCCTACGTGGACTGTTGGGGTGATTCTTGGACATATCGAGGAGCGGCTGAAGGAGGCTGCGCAGGAGTTTGACCGCCTTCAAGCAAGAGTTTCTAAACTTCGTCCTTGATTTGTGAGGCTACGGAAAATATAAGGGAACTATGGGAACAAAAAGAAAAAGAGGCCGCCCAGCGCTGGGGGTGAAGAGAAAGAGCGAGGTCGTTCGCGTTCGGGTCACAAACGCAGAGTTGAAACGCCTAAAGGCCGAAGCAAAGCGGCGTGGCATATCCGTTGCCGAATTGATCATAGAACCGTGGAGAACGGAGGAGGGCTAAAGAATGGCAGGCATTCGCCAAACGGAAGACACCAACGGGGAGCCACACGAGAAATATCGGTTCTGGTTCATCGACTACACCGGGAAGCGACGATGGGGGACCGGTACCGATAAACCAAAGGAAACCCTGCGGATCGCTCAACGCCTTGAAGGTGAGCACCGCCTGATTCGGCTGGGTGACCGTCCCGTTCCGAACGACAGAGCAAGGCGTCGCCAGTATGAGGACGTGGTTGCAGAATACATGGAGTGGGGCACGGCACAGGGTGGACGGGGCGGCCATCCGTGGGCGAGTGAGCATGTGCGGAGCCGGAAGCGGCATCTGAAATGGTGGGGCGAGCAGCTTGGGCTGAAGACTCTTTCAGATCTTTTGGGCTGCCTGCCTCGAGTAGAGCAGGCTCTGCGTGACCTTGAATCCGAAAACCCGCTCCGAAAGGCAAAGAAACGGAGCCGGAAAACGCTGGCGAACTATGCAGAGGCTTTAGCGGCCTTCTGCGACTGGTGCGTGGAGCGAGAATATCTTCAGAACGACCCGCTGAAGCGGTTGAAGCGATTTGATACTACGCCACAGGTAAAGCGTCGGGCAATGACGGAGGGTGAAATCGAACGGCTTCTGAAAATAGCCACACCGGGAAATCGGCTGCTCTATGAAATAGCACTAGCATCGGGGCTTCGGGCCGGAGAGTTGAAGCGTCTCACCGTGGGACATCTCGACGGTGAACAAGGCGGGGTGCATCTGGAAGCCGCTTGGACGAAGAACCGCAAAGCCGGTTTTCAGCCGATTGATCCGAGCCTCCTAGCGAGGCTTGCGGAGTTCTGCAAGGACAAGAAGAAGACGGAACCGCTAATCGTAGTAACCACACAGCCCGCTCGAACCCTGCAGGCCGACCTAAAACGAGCGGGTATCGCCATTGATTCAGCCGATGGGATGCTTGACTTCCATTCCCTAAGGACCACGTTTGGGACTCTCGTTGTAGAGTCGGGAGCCAACGTAAAAGAGGCCCAGACGCTGATGAGGCATTCCACGCCGCAACTCACGATGAACACCTACGCTCGTACGCGTAACGACCGGCTCCATGGCTTGGCCGCAGCGGTGGGTGATCGCGTAAGCAGCAGGGAAACGTGTGCAATTGGTGTGCAACGCCCTGAGCTGGTGAAACATGAAGGATCTGTAACTGACAGTTGCGATAGCCAGTTACAGGCCGTAGGTGTTGGTGGAGGCGGGGGGAATCGAACCCCCGTCCCGTGACATTTCAATAAAGGCTTCTACATGCTTAGTCTACCGTTTGTTCGCCTTTTCGGGCTCCGGTAGACGGGATCCCAAAAGGCGGTGCCGATCCTGATACCGGTGCGGGCCACGATCAGCTCTTGGCTCGCTCGGTCCTGCTAGTGGTTCGCTCTTCGCCCTTCGCAGGCTAAAGACGTCAAGCGGGTTGCGTTGTTACGCAGCCATTGCCAGTTCTGTGTTGGCAAGTAAAAATTGTGCCAGGTGTTTTATGAGGCCTCCTGACAACCTCAGCATGCCACCTTTACCTCAACTTGTCCGGTCGAATCCAGATCGCCCCCATAGACGATCGTCCTATCCTTATTATACGCTATTATCGGCTGGGTTTCATGGCGCGTTCAATATCTCGCTGATGATCGCGTTTTTTCATGTCCTCTCGCTTGTCGTGGCGCTTCTTGCCGCGGCCCACGGCGATTTCGATCTTGGCCCAGCCCCGGCGGAAATAAATCCGGACTAGCACGAGGGTCAATCCCCGCTGAAGCAGCTGTGGCATAATCTTATTGATTTGTTGCTTCTTTAGCAACAGCTTGCGTTTACGTCGTGGCTCGTGGTTGAACCGGTTGCCCGCTTTGTACTGGGGGATGTCCAGGCCCAGGACGAAAATTTCTTTGCCGTCGGTGCGGCCGTAGGCCTCGGCGAGGGAAACCTTCCCGGATCGTAAGGATTTTACCTCAGTTCCGGTCAGCACTAGACCCGCCTCGTAGGTGTCGATCAGCTCGAAATCATGGCGAGCGCGGCGGTTAGCGGCAACCACCTTTACCCCTTCAGGACTCATCTGTCTCCGCTCGAATACGGGATAATTTGTCTCACCAGCGGGACCGTTCCTGCCGATAAATGCAGTATAGCAGTGGGGGAGGAAGGTCTGCAAGCGAATTAGTAACTCACCGAGAGGGCTGGCTTTAATCAAGGTTTTGCGTTGGCATTAAAAGCGAATATCCTGGTCGTCGACGACTCCGAAGGCACCCGCAATCTGTGCGCGAAGATGCTGGAGGGCGACGGGCACCGGGTCTCCACAACCGAAGATGGAAAATATGCGATCGAATTGCTCGAAACCGAGTCGTTCGACCTGATCGTGAGCGACCTGATGATGCCCGGCGTCGACGGGATGGGGCTCTTGCGCCACGTGACCGATCAGGGCCTGAAATGTCCAGTGGTGCTGGTCACCGCCTACGCCTCGGTGGCCACGGCCGTCCATGCAATGCGTCAAGGGGCCTATGACTATGTGCCTAAGCCCTTCGATACCGACGAACTGCAGATCGTCGTCCGCCGCGCGCTGGAGCATGCGCAACTCAAGAGCGAAAACCAGGACCTCAAGCGCGAGCTGAAAGCTCAGTTCAAGTTCGGCAACATCATTGGCTCTTCCCGGGCCATGCGCAGCGTCTACAAAACAGTGGAAAAGGCCGCGGCGTCCAGTTCGAACGTGGTGGTCTACGGGGAATCGGGGACCGGAAAAGAGCTGGTCGCGCGCGCGATTCACTTCAACTCGGCCCGTTCGGCCGGCAACTTTGTGCCCCTGAGCTGCTCGGCGATTCCCGAAACCCTGTTGGAGAGCGAACTGTTCGGCTTTCGTCGCGGGGCGTTCACCGGGGCCGACTACGACAAGAAGGGACACTTCGAAGAAGCTCACAGTGGCACGCTCTTCCTGGACGAGATCGGCGAGATCTCGGCAGTGACCCAGGTAAAGCTGCTGCGCGTGCTGCAAGATCGGCGGATTACACCCATCGGTTCGACGAAACCGATCGATATAGACGTACGGTTCGTCGCGGCGACCAACCGCGATCTGGCCCAAGAGGTGCAGGAGAAACAGTTCCGAGAGGATCTGTTCTACCGACTGCATGTGGTTCCCATCTACCTGCCGCCCCTGCGCGAGCGCAAATCGGATATCCCGCTGCTGGCGGAGCACTTCCTTGGCAAGTACGCCAAAGAGAATGACAAGCTGCTCGACGGGTTCAGCGCGGACGTTCTGGAACAGTTCCGAGCTTACGCGTGGCCCGGCAATGTCCGTGAGCTGGAAAATATCGTCCAGCGCGCGGTTACCTTTGCGGAGGGGGAATCGATCGGTCTGGACGACCTGCCGACGAATTTCCAGCGCAAGGTGGAGTACGAGGAGAAGTTCTTTACCGGTCAGATCCAGTCCCTGTCGGACCTGATTGCGGAAGTGGAGAAGTTCCATATCGAAAGAGCGTTAGTTGAAACCGATGGCCAGCGGACCGAGACCGCTCGCAGGCTGGGGATCGACCGGCGAACCCTATACGACAAGATCAAGAAATATCGACTGAACGACAAAACCGTGGGGACCTGAAATGCTCGAGCGTAACACATCGGAGAGGGAGATCCGTGAACCGCGCAGTGTACCCGGCGAGATCAAAGACTTCGTTCGCTACCTCTCGGTGGAGCGGAACCTGTCCCAGCAAACGATCCGGGCCTATGCCCGTGACCTGCACGACTTCACCGACTTTCTGTCCCGCGAGCCAGGACGCTCGATCGGCACCGTGGACCATCTGACCATCCGTGGGTTTCTGGGCGAGCTATACTCCAACGGATTGTCCAAGCGCTCGGTCGCCCGCAAACTGGCTACCCTACGAAGCTTTTTCAAATATCTCACCCGCAGCGGGCTCATCGACAGCAATCCGGCATCAGCAGTGCGAACGCCAAAGCTCGAGCGCAAGATCCCGCACTTTCTAACCACCGAGGAAATCGACCGACTGCTGGAAGCTCCTTGTGGCGACACGCTACTGGCCCTACGGGACCGGGCGATCCTGGAGACGCTCTACAGTACCGGCGTGCGCGTCAACGAACTGGTCGGCCTGAACCTGCGCGACCTGGACCTGGGTGGGGCGACGATCCGCGTGGGCGGAAAGGGCGATCGAGAGCGGCTGGCCCCCTTGGGGCGGTTCGCCGTGGAGGCGATCGAGGCCTACTTGCGCGTTCGCAAAGAGGCTCGGATCGGCGAGGACAACCAATGGGTTTTTGTCAACCGTACGGG
The DNA here is from genome assembly GCA_029260815.1 of Planctomycetota bacterium. Taxonomy (GTDB): domain Bacteria; phylum Planctomycetota; class B129-G9; order JAJDCN01; family JAJDCN01; genus JAJDCN01. Next base: position 8,585 of record JAJDCN010000327.1, on the reverse strand, counting down.
CGGTCGGTTGACCGATCGTAGCGTCCGACGGCTCTTGGACAAATATCTGGCGACCGCTGGCCTCAGCGGAAAGACCTCGCCGCACACCTTACGGCACAGCTTTGCCACACACATGCTGGACAACGGGGCGGACCTGCGGTCCGTTCAGGAACTGCTGGGACACAAAAACCTTTCCACGACGCAGATCTACACACACGTTACCGCCGAGCGGCTTAAGGAAGCCTATGCTTCAGCCCACCCTCGGGCTTGAGCAGATGCTGGCCGATGCGCAAGGCTGAGGTCTCCGCTTGACCGAAGTAAGGCGAAACTGATAGACTGGCGGATCCCGCTGGGGGGAACCAACGCGCGATTATTGGAAGAGAAGGAGATTGTTTTGCCGCGAAAAGTTCTTGTCGACCTATCTGAAATTGATCTAGAAAAGATTGAGTACGGACCGGAGGAGATCCGAAAAGTCGTTCCACAGCGTTATGAGATGGAGCAACTACACGGGATTTTGAAGCTGGACATCAAACGAAAATTGACGGTCGGTTTTCGCAATGTGGGCGATGACGAGTTCTGGGTCCGCGGACACATCCCGGGCCGGCCGTTGTTTCCCGGCGTTCTCATGTTGGAAACGGCGGCGCAGTTATGTACTTTTCACTATAAGAAGGTGCATACAGACGATAAGTTTTTGGGCTTCGGCGCGGTGAACGACGTGAAGTTTCGTGGGACGGTGGAACCCGGAAATCAATTGATCTTCGTGGCGGTCAATACAGAAGTCCGCAAGCGGTTTGCCATGTATGAGACCCAAGCGTTCGTTGACGGGCGCCTGGTCTTTGAAGCCTACATCACGGGCGTGCAGATTTAGTTGTCCTCGGGTGCCGCAGGCGCCGCGGCAGGTTCTTCGGCTGGCTCCTTTGTCGGTAGTGTCTCAGGCAATTCTACTTCTTCGATGGCTTCTTCTTTTGGCTTAAGTTCCGGTGACACCTCCGGTTTGGGCACCAAGCTCTCGAAGAGGCCGGTTAGCAGGTCATCCTCTACACTGAGCTTTACGCTCACCGGATGCTTGGGGCCAAGGGGCCTTCCGATCACGATCTTGGCGATGGTTGAGCTGACTTCCGGCAGGAGTGCCCACCGCTTGGCATAGGCTTCTTTTGTTGCATCCAGCATGGACCGGAGGTTGCCCGCATCGGGCTCGGCGGCGCAATGGAGTCTTAGGTTGATAGTGGCCAAATCCTTTTCTGCGCCGGTCACCGGAAGTTCCAGGGTAAACAGGAACGATTCGATCCGCGGATCCCCCTGGGTGACGGAGCCTTCAGCGAGCTTTTCACCGTCCACGTCTTCGGCTTCCGACTTTTCTTCCTTTGGCGGCTCCGGGGTTTGAACCAGCCCGGTGACAAACAGGGCGGTTTCCTCCGGATGGTTCCCTATGAGCTTGACCAGGTCTTGGTTCCCAAGGTTCTCTGCTGCTTTGCGCGTGCCCACCTTCAGAGCGTAATGGACCAGGTCCACCCGTGTGGAATAGACCAGCTCCGTCCCATAGCGGCCGGCATAGGCGAAGTATCCGGCCACCGGCTCTGTCAGGGTGTAAACAGTCCTCTCGGGCGATTTGAGTTTTTCGGCGGGCAAGGGTTTGCCGAGAGCTTTTTCCAGGGAACCTGTGATATCTATTTTGTCCGGCCCGCTGAGGATCAGGAGGAAGTCCGCACCGCCGTCGGCGTTCGGCACCCAGGCCGCGATTGCGGTACTGACGTTGGGCTCGTCCTCAAACAAGCGGATTCCGTGGTCTGCCAGTTGTTTCAGAGGCTCTGCGGTGACCGGCCATGCGATCAGCGCGTTTTGAAGAGCTGTGTAGGACTTATACTCCTTCAGCTTTTTCAGGTTCAAGCCGGCCACGGTTTGGGCGTCCGGGTGAACCAGATCTGCCGCACGGGTCTTGGCCATGGCCGGAGCGGCTACGACCGACAGAAAGATCAGGAACAGGAGGAGCCGCAAAGCGGCGATAGGGTGCCATCGTGTCATCCGTTGAGTGCCTCGTCTATTAGTTTTGAGATCTCGACCGACTTCTTAATCGACTCATCGGCGACGAATTGGATCTTCGGCGTGTATTTCATTCCCAGCCGTTTGCCGATAACCGACTGGATGAAACCGCGCGCGTGTTCCAGTCCGCGCTCGACGGTTCGCAGGTCCGTATCACTGCCGATGACTGAGAAATAGAGCTTTGCGTTGCGCAGGTCCGGGGAGGGGTCTACACGGACAATGCTGACCATGCGCATCCGCGGGTCGTTGATTTCCTGCTGGATCACCCGGCTGGCTTCGTGCCGGATCTTTTCGGCGATTTTTTCTCTTCGATGGCCCATGGCCTGCTCAAAACAATTCAGTGTTGTAGTCGACCAACTCAGCGCCTGGGTTTGCCTGGATGAAGTTGACCACCTGCGCCAGCAGGCCGTCCACGTACTGGCGATCGGTACCGACGGCCGCAACGCCCAGCGTAGAGCTTTTCCAAATGTCCTGATCGCCTACCTCGGCGATGGAGACGTTGAAGCGACTCCGGATCCGGTCTTTGAGGCCACGCAGCACGTGCCGCTTGTCCTTCAGCGAGCGCGCGTTTCGTAAATGAAGTCGGACCTGAAGCGTTCCCACCGTCATGGCCAAACCCCCGATGCTGCAGCGGTCTACTTGGAATCCGCCAGCTTGCGAGCGATCATCTCCACGGTGAATCCTTCGATCACGTCGCCAACCTTGACGTCATCGTATCCCGCCAGGCGGATTCCGCATTCGAAGCTCTCTTTGACCTCTTTCACATCATCCTTAAATCGGCGTAAGGAGTCCAGCGCCCCGGTATGGATGATGATATTGTCGCGGACCAGGCGGACGCGCGTCGAGCGTTCGATCGTGCCGTCGGTCATGTAGCAGCCGGCAATAGTCCCGGAGTGGGAGATCTTGAAGATCTCGCGAACTTCCGCATGGCCGGTAATGACCTCCTGCTTCTCCGGCTCCAGCAGGCCCTCCAGCGCGTCGCGCACGTCGTCGATGATTTCGTAGATGACTTGGTAGCCGCGGATCTCCACACGCAGTTGTTGGGCCAGGACACGGGCTCGTTCTTCGGGGATCACGTGGAATCCGATGATGATCGCGTCGGAGGCGTCCGCCAGTCGCACGTCCGCCTCGTTGACCCCACCGATGGCGGCGTGGATGACCGTTACCTTGACCTCGCCGGTGGACAGGTCGGTAAGGGATGCGTGTAAGACCTCCAGGGATCCCTTCACGTCGGTCTTGAGAATTACTTTGACTTCGCGGGTCTTGCCGGCCTCGATGCTGGAGAAAAGTGTTTCCAGGGTCACGTGGGTTCGCGCCGTTCGGGCGTGTTCTTCGGTGGTGGTCGCACGTTGGCTTGCCGCGTCCCGCGCGACTCTTAGGCTGTCGACCACCCGGAACCGATCGCCCACCTCCGGCGCGCTGGGCAGCCCAATGACGGACACGGGGGTTGAGGGTAGGGCTTCATCGACAACGTGCCCGTGGTCGTCACGCAGGGTGCGCACCCGCCCATAGGTGGAACCACTCAGGATGATATCGCCCTTCCGGAGTGTGCCGGTACGTACGAGCACCGTGGCGACCACGCCGAGCCCTTCGGTCAGCTTCGATTCGATGATCGTGCCGCTGGCCAGCCGGTCGGGATTGGCCTTGAGTTCCAGCAATTCCGCTTCGAGTGCGAGCATCTCGACCAAGTCGTCCACTCCTTGGCCGTTGATTGCGGAAACGTCGACAAAGCTGGTCTTCCCGCCCCATTCCTCGGGGGCCAGATCCAGAGCCGACAACTGTTGGCGGACGCGACTGGGATCGGCCTGGGGCCTGTCGACTTTGTTGACTGCCACCACGATCGGTACGCCAGCGGCCTTGGCATGACTGATGGCCTCTTCGGTCTGAGGCATCACGCCGTCGTCGGCAGCGACGACAAGAACGACCAGATCGGTAATGTTGGCGCCGCGGGCACGCATTTCGGTAAAGGCCTGGTGGCCCGGCGTGTCCAGGAAGGTGACCTTCTTCCCCTTGTTCTCGACCTGATAGGCTCCGATGTGCTGGGTAATCCCGCCTGCTTCGCCGTCCACGACCTTCGTCTGCCGGATCCGGTCCAGCAGAGAGGTCTTGCCGTGGTCCACGTGGCCCAGGAAAGTGATCACCGACGCGCGTTCCTTCAGGTCTTCCGGTTTGTCGACAACCGCATCTTCTTCAAGTTTGTCCTCGACCGTCTGCTCCTGGATGACCTGGATCTGCTTGCCGTGTTCCAAGCCGATCAGGTGGATCAGGTCTTCGGCCAGATAATCATTGACCCTGAGCATGTGCCCGTCGAGCATGAGTTTGCGAATGATTGTCTGGGCTTTGACGCCAATCATGGAGGATAGGTCTTTGATCGTAATCGGCAGGGTGATCGTCAGGTCGTCAGGGATCACCAATTTGGTTTGGGGCTGATGACGCTTGTTTTTCTGGTGGTAGAGCGGCTGACCGTCCCGGGTAAAGAAAACTTTTTTCTTCTTGCGCGGTCTGCGACCGCGCCCCGCCTCGTCATCGCGCCCTGCCGCTGTGTCGCCGCTGGCTCCCCGCCCCCGTCGTTTTCCACCGGGTTTTTCGGCCGCAAGGGGGTCCGGTGGGACCGCCTGTTCCGTGGGGAAGACGGGCCGGGCCGGGCGTTCCGGCGGCCGCGACGGGGCCTTGGGAAGCTCGATCTTGCCGATAATCCGGCTCTTCGGCTTCGGTGGGGCCGTCTTCTTCGGTTTCGGTGGTGTGGGTGGCACCGTTGTCTTTGCCGGTTGGGTCTCTTTCAATTCCGAGGCAGCGGGTTTCTCCGGCGCCGTATCGGACTTGGACACTTCGATCTCTTCTGGTGGAGCAGTTCCTTCGACGACCGGGAACTCCTCGACAGCCATGGGCTCTTGGGTTGTGGTTTTCTTGACAGCAGGTTTTTTCTTTGCGACCCCTTTTTTCTTGGTTGCCGTCTTCTTTGTGGTTGTTTTTTTCTTGGCCCTTTCTTCGTCCGCTTTTTCGCTCGGCTTCTTCGGCTCTTCCCCAGCGGGCTTTTTCTTGATCACCTTCCTTTTTGGCTTGGCGGTGACCTTGGGCGGGGCGCCACGAAGGACGCGGATCTCGTTGGCGGCCTCCTCGGAGATCCCGCTCATGTGCGACTTGACCTCGTGGCCCAGGGCCAACAGCAAGTCGACCAGTGACTTGCTGTCCACACCGAGTTCTTTGGACAAATCGTAGATGCGGGTTTTCAACGTAGGCTTATCCTTCCTGGCTTTCTTTAGATTCTTCCGTCTCTTCCAGCGGTTTGCCGTCGTCTTCGGAGCCGGCCTCCGTCTCTTCTACTACGGCGTCTTCGCTCGCGTCAGCCTTCTTCAGGGCCTCCTGGGCGGCCAAAGCCTCCAGCGGATCCAGTGCCGACCCCTCCTCCGCCTCCTGCTCGGCCGCCGCCTGTTCGTCGAGCATCCGTGCCGCGGCCGCAGCGAGTGGATCGCTTGCCTGTGTTGCGCCCGTCGAACGACGTTCCGGTTTCGGGACTTCCAGGAAGACGTCGCGATTGTCGGTAATGAAGGCGATCACTTCGGTCGCAAGCTCTTCGGTCATGTCCGGCACCTCCAAGAGGGTTTCGGACCCCCGGAAGAGGATTTCGTCAATAGAGGCATACCCGATCGCTGCGATCTTTTGAGCGATTTCCGCATCGACTCCCGAAACTTTCTGTAGGTTTTCGATCAGGATTTCGTTTCGTTTGCGCTCTTCGGATTCGGTCACGATGTCGATGTGCCAGCCAGAGAGCTTCGCGGCGAGCCGAACGTTTTGTCCGCGTCGGCCGATGGCCAGAGACAACTGGTCCTTGTCGACCACCACCGTGGCGCCATCGGTTTCCGGGTCCATTTCGATACTGGTGATTTCCGCGGGCTTCAGGGCGTTCGCGATGAGCATTTCCGACAACTCGCTCCATCGGATGATGTCAATTTTTTCGCCGTTGAGTTCCTCGACGATCGTTTTGATGCGCGAACCTCGGACCCCGACGCAGGCTCCCACCGGGTCGACTCGGGGATCGTTGGACTCGACCGCGATCTTTGTACGGAACCCGGCCTCGCGCGCGAGGGCCTTGATCTCGATTACGTTTTCGTTGATCTCCGGAACCTCCAGCTCAAACAGGCGGCGGACGAGGTCTTTGTGCGTGCGGGACAGGATGATCTTGACTCGTTGGCCGACCTTACGGACGTCGAAGATCAGGGCCCGGATCCGCTCGCCGGTCTTGTAGTTGTCCTCGGGCATCTGTTCGGACTTGGGCAGGTAGGCGTCGGTCTTGCCTAGGTTGACCAGGATGTTCGGGCCCTCGAAGCGCTGGACAGTCCCGGTGATAAGCGTCCCGATCCGCTTTTCGTATTCGGTAAAGATGACATCCCGCTCGGCCTCGCGTATCTTTTGAATCATCACCTGTTTGGCCGCTTGAGCCGCAATCCGACCCAGGGCCACCGGATCGATCGCTTCGCCGTCATCAGTGGCTGTAATGCCTCCGGTCTCCCGGTCGATGACGATCTCGATATCCTCTTCTTCAAGGCCGAGATGCTTCTTTGCCGCAGAGACGAGGGCCGCTTCTATGCCGACGAAGATCACTTCTTTATCGATTGCCTTGTCGCGGTGGATCGTGTCTACGATGCGTAATAGCTCACCGTTCATGCTTGGCTTTGGGTGCTCCTGTTTCGGTGGTCGGCAAATTTGCCGACTCTATTAAAAAAAAAGGTGGGACCGAGTCCCACGCTTTGCGTTCACCTCCATGCCCATCCGGAGGCTCCGCCGGAGAGCGATAAACACTATCTTACGGATCACTTACGCGCAGTCAAGAAAAATATGATCCGCCTCAGGGAATTTTGCGGCGCCCAGCCCGAAGGTTACCTAAGAATTCTACAGGTTCCATTGCTTCGGGGCAGTCGGACAAATGCCCCCACTTAACGATTGGGTTGGGCTTTGAGCTCTTCCAGCTCCCACTGCCAAAGTTTGATATTATCACCCTCTTTTTCAATGTGTGCGATTTTCAAGGGGTTTAATTCGATCCATTTCTCCAGTAAGGGGATGGCATCCTCGATCAGACTGATGGCTTTGTCTCGTTCGTTACGCTCCAGGGCCGCTTGGGCCATGTCGTAGTAGCAGTGTCCGCGCAAGACGTAGCCGTGGGAGTAGGTAGAATCAATTTCGTAGGCCCGGTCCGCCGCTTGGAGCGCCTGGTCGTATTCCTTTTTGTGATACCAGCACAGGGCCATCATCTCATAGGGCAGCGAGCTTCTCCTGTATAGTGCCGCAGCCTTCCGGGTGTTTTTCAGCGTGTTGTTCAGGTTTACTCGCATTACATTTTCGAGCTGTGCTTTTTCTTCCGGCGGGTATATAAGCCCTGTCACTTCCGCACGAACGAGCAGTTCCTTGGCTTTCATGTACAGATTCCAATTGGCTTCCGCTTCGCGGATGCGCATGGTGAACCGGGGCGGCGGGGAGTTGGGCTCCGAGTTGTCGTTATTTTGGCAACCGACCATGAGAAACAAAGCGGCCAGGAGTGCAGGACAATGAGCTCTGTTCATTTTCTGGTCCTCCGGATCACACCACAAGGGATGGCTTGCGGCGCGAACCTCTCCCTAAGTTCATATAAGGTAACACGGTTTTGTTTCAACGTCAAGTGCGTCATAGACTCTCGGAGGCCCGCCATGGCCGATAGGATTGGACTTGCACCGATTCGCCGATTCTGGTAAGCTAAGGCGTTACATAATTGGCAGTTGGAGCGACCTGAAGCCCATGTTTGCACCGATCCCGGAAATTCTGGAGGAAATCCGCGCTGGCCGAATGGTTGTGTTGCGCGACGATGAGGCTGCTGATAGTGAAGGTGATTTGACCCTGGCTGCGGAGTCGATCACGCCTGAGGCCATTGATTTTATGGGCAAACACGGTGGCGGGCGCATCTGTCTGGCCCTGGGGCCCGAACAGGCTGACCGGCTTCAACTGCCCATGGTACTGATGCGGAACACCTCGAAGTTGGCGTCGGCCTTTACTGTTTCCTTCCAGGCGCGCGAGGGCATGGCCGACGACGGAGCCTGTGCCGCCGACCGGGTGGCTACGATCCGGACCGCTATCGGTGCAGACGCGACCCCCGACCGCCTGGTCAGCCCTGGACACGTTTATCCCTTGCGGGCAGCCGAGGGCGGCGTGCTGGTCCGAACGGGTCACACGGAGGCCTCGGTGGATCTGGCGACTCTGGCGGGAATGAGCCGGTCAGGGGTGGTGTGCGTCATCCTGGACCCTGACGGCAGACCGGCGCGCGCGCCGCAACTGGATGCGTTCAGCCGGGAGCATGGCCTGAAAATGTGCCGAGTTTCCGACATCGTAGAGTACCGGCGCAAGCGCGAGCACCTGATCAAGATGGAGGCGGCCGTCGATTTGCCCACCCGCTACGGGATGTTCCGGCTGGTGACCTACAGCTCGACCATCGACCAACAGCCGCACTTGGCCATCTGTAAAGGGTTAGACCGACGGACCAACAAGTTTGCCTCCGAGGTGCCGATCCTGGTGCGGGTGCACTCGGAGTGCCTGACCGG
>JAJDCN010000326.1 GCA_029260815.1 Planctomycetota bacterium | reverse complement strand
AGCGGGGCCAGCGAAAATGGTCGGGGCGAGTCCCGACAACACATATACGCGACCAGTCCTCCGAGCCCTGCAACTCGCCATCTGACGCCGATAGACCGGCATGCACCTACGACCTCCGGCTTGACAGGCCGGAGCGCGTGCCTCGTAAGTTGCGGTGTGGGCCTTGGTTACGATTCTGGCGCAAGCCGAAGTTGCCGTGGATTGCCCTGTTTCTGCGCACGTCGTTGCACGACCTCGCACGAACGACTCCCGTCGGCAGGGTTGGCGACGTGGTGGGGGAGGGCGGCTTGAGTCCGGCCCGCCGCGCTGAACTCCCCTGTCAAGCGCCCACGTTGAGCCGTGCGCGCGCCGGCCCGCCGTCGCGTGGCGGCTTGGCCGATCCTGTGCGTGGGGCTGCTACGTGAACTGGGAGGCATGACGTATCAGCAGATCGCCCGGGTGCTCGACCTCCCTCAGAGTTCGGCACAGGTACGGGCCAGCCAACATCTAGGTCTTCTGCTCACCGACGAGGACTACGCAGGTGCCGTCGCGCGGCTCGCGAGCGACGGCTTGCAGACACCCGATAATCCATGAGAAGTGTCCTGACTCCGTGCCCTGCCCGGACGTCGCGAATGGGCGTGTACAGTAGGGCTCACCGAGTGGAGCGGCAATGCACCCGTACGCCAAACGACTAGGCTTGGCCCTCCTCGTAATCGCGTGCGCAGGATCGGGCGGCCCCAGGGCGGCCGCCGGCGACCAGGACAAGGGATCCAAGAAGCCCGAACCGCCGATTCTCCTGCACATGGGTCTCGACGTCGAGCTCGTGAAGGGCGTCGCCAAGGTGGCGGGCAAGGTCTACTTCTTCCGCACGATGAGCTACAAGCGTCTCAAGCTGCGCCCTACGGCCATCCTGTCCGTACTCCCGCCAACGCTCACGCCAACCGACGGTGTCGGGGGGCGGCTCTTCGTCGCTGGGGGTAACCTCGATCACGGGCTCCTCAAGCGCGCAACGAAGGCGCGCTCGGCGACGCTGCGCGTCCATGTCTACGACTTCGCACGTGATCCAGCGTGGCACAAGGTGATGACGGCGCGCATGCGTCGGGAGCGCGGTGTGAAGGGGGCAGAGGTCCACTGGCCGAGGTGGCGCGAAAACGCGTGGCTGCTGCGCGCCTATGCACGGCCAGCAACAGGCGAGTGGCCCGAACTGATCGGATCCGTGAAGCTGCCTCGCCGAAGTAGGAAGTCGCTGCTCGAGGCTCGCATCCCACTGGATCCAGCCGCCCTCAAGCTGCTGGGCAAGGTGCGTCGAGATACGGGGCTCTGGTTCACGCTCACGGCTGAGGTGCGAGTCATGTTCGATGCCGAGTCATTCGCTGAGCGCGTCCCCCGGAGGATCAGCGACCCTGGAGGTAAGCTGACGGGGCCACCACTGGGTTGGTCCAGCAAGACCAAGAAGTGGGCCAGGTACGCACTCTGTGCGGGGCAGGACAGGCCTGCGTCAGTACGAGCGATCACCGACTGGTTCGCCCAGACCGAGGCCGCAGAGTTCCGTCTCGGCCCCCTTCTTCGGGAGTACGACTTTCAGCTTGAGTCCATACGGGGGTTCGCGCGGCCGTACGCAGAGAGCGTTTGTGTGGAGGTGCCGCACGACGCCATAGGCGCCTGTCCCTGGGTCCTCATGGATGGCGAATTCGCTGTTGCCGTCGATCGCAAGGCTCTGCGCAAGTCTCTGGCCGACGACGAGGCTTCACTAGCCAAAGTGCTGCGCGCGCTCATCGTCAAGGCGAATGCGCTTCGGGCGCGCGGAGAAGCACACGACGCTGATGCAGGCCTCCTACTGATGCACAACTGGAAGTCTGAGGTGGCGACCGAGCGATTGGATGCCCGAAGCCGCGCCCTGGCAAAGCACCTCCGTCCCATCCTTCGGGTCCTCGCCGCCGGCCGGGGCCCGCTCTATGGAATCGACCTCGAACGACTCGACTCCGTTACTGCTTCGCGCAACCGCGCCAAAGTCCACGGGAAGCCCGCGCTCGAACACTGGGTCGAGTTGCACTTCACCTTCCGTGCGAGCGGCGAGCACTTCCGGCCAAGGTCCGATCTGCCGAAATAGTGATGGCGGCTGCCGGGTACTCGCCCTGCGGGCTCGCAGCCGGGAGGCGACTCGGTATCCCGCGCCGCGCTCACGGTCCCCGAAGGGTGTCGTCGGTACGGACGCCACGTGACTGTGAGATCGGCATCTGTCGCGGGGAGGTGTTGGAGCGCCTGATCGGGTTCGAACCGACGATCGACTCCCTCGCTGCGCTCGGTCGTGGATCGCCGGGAACCGACTCGTGCACAAAGGGGGGATTTCATCCCCCCTTACGCCCTGCACTTCGCTTCGGGCTAGCCCCCAAGAGTGTCGTCGGTGCGGACGCTCTTGGGCCGTGTGCTCGGCTCCTGGCGTCGGAAGAGTAATGGAGCGCCCGATCGGGTTCGAACCGATGACATTCAGCTTGGGAAGCTGATGCTCCGCCATCGGCGGCCCTTGTGCTGCAAACACTTACGACGCTTGCGAAAACGACTGTCACGCTGGTTGAGACGGTGTTGCGACCCGTCCTTGCACGACCTCGCACAACCTGCGCCAAGTGACCGGCGCGACCCGTGCGCCGTGCCGTAGCAAGCCGCTCCGGAATCGCCAGCCAGGGCGCCCACGTTGCGCCGTGTGCGCGTCGGCGGCTGGGTGGGGAACAACGACGCGCCCCGCATCCGCGTGCCACAGCGGCCCACGCAAGCGCCCTCGTAGAGGAGTCCAACGCCGGGGGCCGGGCAATCGGCGCCTGCCCATGCTGAACTCGCGTCGGGCAGCCTGAGTGGCTCGCGATCTCCGTCTCCGGCCGCGGGGGAGGTGCGCTCGTTGCCCTGCCGCAGCTCGGCAACCTGACCCGGATGCCCCGAGAAACTGCGGCTCAAGCTCAAGGGCCGCTACCGCGAGCCGCGCCACCTGTAGCTCTCGCCTTTTCGCCGCAGCCACACGCGCACTCTACTTCGGCTTCGGACGCCAACTGTACGTGCAGATGGTTCCGTTCCTGCAGCCGATCAGTATCTCGTCTCCTCGAAGAGCCATGCACATTGCAACTCCGTCGATCCATATGTTGTCGACGGCGGCGCCGGTGCTTGCCTCCCACACCCGGAGTCTTCGGTCGCCACCCACCGCGAAGATGTAGTTCCCATCTGCGCTCACCTCGATGGGGCCAACGTCACCCACGGGCCCGAACATCTTTCGGAGGAGCTTGCCTGACATCGGGTCCCACATGATCAGTACGCCGCCGGCGGAGCCAGAGACGATCCAGTCTCCCCCTGGGCCAAAGCTTACAGACTGGACGGCATCGTGATGTCCACGGAGCGTTCTGAGCAGGGTTCCATCGGCCGTACTCCAGATCTTCAGGATGCCCAAGAAACGTGTGTTCATGTTCTCGAAGTGTCCGGAGACGAACCACGTGGGGTCCGGTCCGACAGCAACGAAGAGTGGGCCCCAATCTGGCCCCCCCTTGAAAGTACGGATGGGTTTGCCTGTCTCCGCCACCCATGATCGCAGAGTTCCGTCGAGTAGGGCTGTGACGAACCACGTGCCGTCCGGCGACATACAGAGAGCGGAAATCCGAGGATCGGTGTTGGGTGTGCTGGCTACGACGTTGGATGCGCTGGCTACGACTTGGCCAGTGCGATGGCTCCAAAGAGCTGCGATTTCCTCAGTCTTGAGGGCGAGCGTGAACCGCCAATTCGCGGCAATGACGTCGAATGGCAGTCGATCAGTCCTCCCGGCGAGCGCCTGGAGAGGCTCGCCACTAACTGCATCAACGACAGCGAGGGATCCATGGGCCATGCGCACGATGGCGCGAGCACCGCGTTCTTCAACGGCCAGCCCAAGAACCATGCCGCCCAGTCCGTTCGACGGCTGAGACTCCCGACCCGTGGCGACATCCCACTTGCGGAGGCGATCGTCCTCAGAGCCGCTGATCAGCCAAGATCCGAGGGCGTCTCTCGCCAGAGTATGAACTGGACCTCTATGGCCGGAGAGAGTCCGCAGAAGCCTCCCGCTGGCCGTGTCCCAGAGCTTCACTGTTCCGTCGCGAGAACAAGACGCAACCCACTTGGACTTAGGCCCGGCAAGCACGCCAAGCACCTCAGCGGTGTGGCCCCTCATCACGCTGACGGACTGCCCGGTCATTGCGTCAGACACATGGACAGTGCCGTCCGCGCAGCCGACCACGATCCGCTCTCCGGCCGGGCCCATCGCGATGCACGTGACTGCGCGCTTCTGCCTGGGAAGCGAGTGAAGTAGTTCGCCAGTCGCGGCGCCCCACACCTCCAGCGAGCCATCCTTGCATCCCGCAACGATACGCTTGCTGTCGGGACCGACGGCGACACCTACGACCTCCGAGCTATGTGGCCAGCGGCGCCGCGTTCGCTGCAGGGTGCGCCGGGTTGCCCCCGTGGCCAGGTCTGAGATTTCCAGCACTCCGGCGGTCCCCCCCGAGACCACCCAGCTTCCATCCGGGCTGACGGCAAGACAGCGGAGGTGGCCTACCTCTGCGCGAAACGTCTGCTTGAGTTGGCCGGACGCCGCGAGCCACAGTTGCAGCGTTCCGTCCCTGGAGCCGGAAACGAGCAGCTCTCCGTCCGGGGTGTAGGCAAGGGCGCGGACCACATCGCGGTGTCCGCGCAGGGTATGGGCTTCTCGCCCCCCGCGAGACTCCCAGATCTTGATGTCGCCGAAGTCGCCACCAGACGCCAGCCACTTCCCATTCGGGCTCAAGGCGAGTGCAGACGCGGTGTACACCTGCCGAAATCGGCGATCCCCCACGATGGTCTTCCACCGAATGAATTTGTGTTCCGACACAAGAAGGTCGCTGTCAGGAGGACCAACAAAGTTGCTGCGGATCTTGGCTTCAGCGAGCTGCTCGGGTGCGACCTTGGCCCAGGACGGGACCGCGAGGGCGGGCTCGGGCTCGTCGTTCCCGCACGCAGCCACGCAGAGCAGAACGACCAGCAGGACGGCGATGGCAACGCGCTTCACGCTGCCCATCTTGCCCCTGCGGCGCGGGCGGGGCAACGGCCCCCTTGGTGCGATCGCAACGTCGGTGGCGCTCCGGGGCTCCGAGATGGAACGATGCGTCGGCAGAGGCGGATGGATACGATGCAGCCATGCGGCTCCTGACTGGATTGATGGTCTGTCTCCTGGTGGGCGCGTGCGGCGGCGAGCAACCAAGCGTTGAGGCGCTCGTCGCCCAACTGTCGATCCGCGAAATGGACGCCGCGACGGGGACGCCCATTGCAGAGGCTGCGGCGGCGAAGCTCGGGGAGCTTGGCGACCGCACGGCCGTGCCAGCTCTTGTCGAGGTGCTTCGGACCCACCCCTTCAGCATGACGCGGGCCGCGGCGATGCAGTCGCTCGGCCTGTTGCAGGCGGTCGATGCTGTTCCGGTCGTCATCGACGCGATGCTCGACATGTACGGGGCGCTCTACCGGACGGACTTCGCGGTCGTACAGATCACGGACAACGACCTTCGGCTCCCTCGCCCGGCCAGCCGAGCGATGATCGTTGCTCACCAGCGCGCGCTGCGCGACTGGTACAGGAAGTACGAGAGCAAGCTGCGTGAACACCGTGGCCAGCCTGGGCCGTCGCAGGTGACGCTGGGGGAAGCGCCTCCGCCTCATGACAGCTCGGCGAGTCGGAAGCAGGTTGCGGGGCCGTACGTGGGGCGACGCTGGAGCGACACAGTCCTCGTCTACCTACGTGCAGACGGTTCGTTTGTGCTTCGCGGGACTTCAAGAAGCAGCGGAACGTGTCAACGGAAATGAGACACTTTCGAACTGGGTTTACTGAGCCACAGCCTCCGTCTCAATGGTCTGCGTCGGCCGGTTGATCCAAACCTCGGAGGGGATGGTCGGAGGCGCCGGCTTGCCGTGCACGAATCTCTCCGGGTGCGCTGCGTGGGCGCCCTCGAGGACCCGTGCGCGCTTCCGTTGCAGTTCCTGGGCACGCCCCGCGTGCACATCTTCCGGCGTCAACAGGCCAGGCCCTGAGTGCCGATGCTCGGCGTTGTAGCGCCTGAAGAACGGTCCGAAGTAGGCCCGCGCATCTTCGACGCTGTTGAAGCGACCCGGGTAGGCGGGCGCGTACTTCAAGGTCTTGAAGAGGCTCTCGGAGTACGGGTTGTCGTTGGAGACGCGCGGCCGGCTGTAGCTGGCAAGCACGTCCAGGTCCACGAGCAACTGCGAGAACGTCTTGGCCG
>JAJDCN010000325.1 GCA_029260815.1 Planctomycetota bacterium | reverse complement strand
GGACTGAATTCCTTTGGACTCCTCCGTGAACACTGCGCCAGGCCACGATCGGCGAAGACGGCTCAACGCCTCGAGCTGTTCTTCCACCTCCACAAAGCCCAGGTAGCAGATCCCCCGTTCCGTTGTGGCCAGCATGCAGGGGCCAAACGGTGTATCGTCGAATCCGTATAAGATTTCCAGCCCGCCACCCTGGCTCTTGTACTCTCCGGGAGTCATCGCGTCGAAAGTGACGAACAGATCGTGCAGCCGACCCGGACCAGAGAGTCCGGCATCTAGCGCAGTATTCAGAACACTCACCGAGTTTGCGAGCCGCTGCTTGGCGAAGTCAAGCGTCAGGAACCTGAGAAACTGGATGGGACTGACGCCTGCCCATCGTTTAAATAGCCGATCGAAGTGATACTTGCTCAGGTACACGCTCGCAGCGATCCGTTCGAGATCCGGCTGGGATCTGAAGTTCGCCTCAATAAACGAGATGGCCTTTTCTATCTTCTTGTAATCGTCTTTTTGATTCGATTCGGCACTCATCAGCATCGTCCTCCATCTCACGTTGACCTGATAACATCCTAGTGTTTTGAAAAACGATCTCCACCCGATTCTTGCTCAGTATCAAGAATGAAAGGGCAAACACTGTAGGTAGTGAAAAAGCGGATGGCGAAAAAAATCTCGAGAGAGACGACCCCTTCCCAGCCTGACGACTCGAGTTTGGGCCGCAAGAATAACGCAATTCAAGCCGTAACATCCCTACCTCATCACGAAGTTTCAAAAAAACTCTAGAAAAATGCGTGGATGACCCGTTGTTGTCCCTGGTGGGTTGTATGCTGTTTGTTAGGAGTGATTGGGGCGCCTGCTTTCAGCCGAAGCCCGCTTTTTGTTGTTCTTCCGTCATCCTGAACGCAGTGAAGGGTCTGGCTTGCTGGCGGTAATGGTGCGCGGACCAGATTCTTCGCGTTGCTCAGAATGACGGGAGCGCAGATCGCGGAGCTGAAGGGCTGGGAAACACCCATACGGCTATGTCCATGTTTATGTAATGAACTGATAATAGGAGGAAACGATCTCGTGAATCACGCGACAACACCCAATCATCGCCATGGCTACATCTGCCTTTGGCGCGACATTACCGACTCGGTTTTGTGGTCCATGTCCGACTTCGATTTCAAACTATTCACCCACTTGGCCCTGAGCGCCAATTGGAAAACGAAACACTGGTGGGACGCCATGGCCGGCGCGCAGATCGAGATCCCCCGCGGCTCGCTCATTACCTCCAATCGCAATCTGGCCCTCGCTCTGGGCCGCGACCCGCGCTTTATCGCACGCTCGATCAAGCGGCTGGTCGCCGCCAAGCGCATCGTCAAGCGCGCCAACCGGCGACACACCATGATCACCATCTGCGACTACGATCAGTACACCGCCCCCGACGCGCCCGAGTCCGCGCCACCGCCCGCACCTGCCCCCGCGCCGCCCACGCCGCCCGCGACCCCACCGGCGCCCATCAACCATAAACCGTTAGAAGGGAAGAACGAAAAAAGCCATCCAAACCATACAACCGTCGCGCCCGAGAGAGCGCCCAAACCCGCGCCCCCGCGCGAACCGGAGCGCCCGGAAGAAAAGGGTGATGGCAGTATGGCCTTTCTCGCGCGAAAAGAGGCAATTTATAAGATTGTCTACGCACACCAGGACATCATCCGGTCCAACGACCCAACGCCCCTCGTCAATTTCTTGACCAGTATGGGCTATCACCCGCTGCGTGCGTGGGCCTCCATCATCCAATCGCGCAAGAAGGACAACCCGGCGGCGTATTTGTGCACCATCCTGTCGGGCCCCCAGTGGGCCGTGGCCGACAGCGCCATGACCGACGCCAAAGCCGAGATGCGCGAGCACAATTACCAGTGGGCGTAGGCAACCCCGTAGGGATCCACGGGCGTGGCTCCTGCAGGGGGCGGCAGGGCCCCGCAATGCCATCATTCATCAACAGGGGCCAACCCGAGCAAATCCTCAGTTGCCGCAGATTGCGTAGAGAGTGAACGAAGGATAAATCCCGTGTCATCCTGAACGCAGTGAAGGATCTGCTCCGCAAATCTTTTCCGTACGCAAGCCAGATTCTTCGCTTTGCTCAGAATGACAGCGATTTTTGTACGGTACGATTTGGTGTTTATCTTAAGTGGTTATCAATTCAAAAGCGAAAGGAGCATGTCTATGAGCCGTCGTCGATCTCGTCGTAAGAAAATCATTGTGGAGCATCGTGTGGAGCGCCGCCGCTTTGTCCGTATCGGCGCCATGGTCCAGGACCGTCACCCGCGCTCGTGCGTGGTCGGTGGGTTGACTGTGGACTACTATCGCTGCTTCCTCGCCCAGCGGACCCAGAGCTATCTGACCGTGCGCAAGACCACCATCACCGTGCTGCACGACACGCCCAGCACGGCGCTGCGCGCGGACATGGACAGCTACGCGCTCTGCGCAATTCGGCCGCGACCCTTCCCCTACGAATTTATTTATAATTTTTGTTTGACCCACGCCAGCATGTTCACCCCTGCCCAGCGCGAGATCATAGAGCTATATTACCAAGAAGGTTACACCGAGCGACAGATTGCACATTATCTGGATATCACCCACCAGGCCGTCCACGATCGTGTAAAGAAAGTAAGAAAACGACTTGCCATACTCGCTAAATACGGAGGGACTATTGATTCGACTGACGCAAAAACAAAAAGAATTCGTCTGTGACCACATCGCCCGGTTTGCGCCCCGCGCCGAAGTGATCAGCGCCTGCGTTGAAGAATTCGGGCTGGCCGACACCGCCGAAGTGCGCGCCGAGCTGTACCGGAAGATCGACTATTTCAAGGGCCACCCGAGCGCCGCGCGTTGGCATCGCTACATTGAGCAGCGCCGCGCCGCGTGGCTCGCCGACATGGACGACGTGCCCCTGGCCAACCGCAAGATTCGTCTGCTGGAGCTGGCCCGATTCTACGAAGCCTGCTTGGACCGGCTGGAGACCTGCGAAGCGGCCACCGACATGGACAAAGCCATCGTCACCGCGCTCAAAGTGCTCCGGGAGATCCGAGAAGAAGCCGAACAGATCGCCAGCAAACTCGCCGAGGATGATGCCGCCGAAGCCGTCAACGAGTTTGAGCAAATGACCGACGAAGAACTCGTCACCGCCGCCAAAGCCGCCGGCATCCAAGTCCCCGATGTATTACTTACCGCTATGGGCTGATGGTATCCTTTGTCGGCCGCGCAATTGTCTGGCTCTATCGAGCGCAACTTGGGCTTCAGCGGTTCTGAGCTGTTTTTGGAGGACTCGGCCCAATCCTTCGTAATAGTCGGGTTTATCTGGTTTTCGTACGATGGCTTCTCGGTAAAGGACCCCCGCTTCGACAAATTTGTCCTGCATTTCCAGCGAATTTGCGAGTGTATTAACGACATTTTCAAAACGATCTGGATAGAGAGCAAGTTCCGCACGCAACAGGCCTTCTGCTTCGGAAAATTTATCTTGGTCTATTAAGGCTTCTGCGAACGCGTCATATAGAATTTCTTCAGAGCCTCCAAGCTCGAGCGCCCTTCGATACGCAACGACTGCCTCTTCGTACCTTTCGTGATCATAGAGCGCGAGGCCAATATGATAAGAATTCTCAGGGGATGGATTGATCTCGAAGGCCTTGCGATAGGCGGTAAGCGCCGATGCGGACCAGTCTATATCCATGAAAATGCGTCCAAGCGCTTCCTGGGCCTCTGCATCATAGGGATTCAATTCGACGGACTTGTTGAGCGCGGCTATCGCAGCATCGATTTCATCCACATCATCGTGGCCTAATCCTAAATATTTATAAGCTTCCGCGCTATTCGGATGTAGCTCGACCATTTTGTGGAAGACTTCAAAGGCGTCAGCGTACGAATTGTAGCTGAGGAAGCAGATGCCTAGCTTGTAGTAGGCGTACAGGTTGTGCGGGTCAAGCGCTATAGCCCTGTTATAGGCCGCGAAGGCCCTGTCATATTCCCACAGATTATCGAGCGCCAGCGCCAAGGCCAGGTGAGCCTCGCTGCTGGTCGGATCGTGCTGAACGGCCGCCTCTGCATCCACAAACGCTTCTAAGAATGCAATCTGCTCCTCTGTCAGATCTAAGGATGCAATCTGCTCCTCTGTCAGAGGCATATGATTGAAGTGATTCAAGGCCTCCAGGATGTGAGGGGCGATCTCTGCATTCTCCGGGTCCGCCGTTTCAGGCTCTTCCGGCGGTGGAACGTTTTGTGCGGTGTCTTCGATAGATTCACGCCGCTTATCTTTGAACGCCTCTTCCCGAGACGTCGCCGGCGGGTCTGACTCTCCGCACGCGACGAGCGTCAGTGCTGTGATGGATAGGATAAACACAAGCGTTTTCATGCGGGCTCCAATGAAAAGAACAGCTTATTTTCCGCTCAGGACGACAGCGAATTAATCCTCCGTTTCTATTTCTTCTTCGCGCTCCCAATAATGACGGTGCCACAGCTCCCGTGCCGTCTCACGTACCACTTCGGCTTCGGCGGTCCTACCCTGCTTTTGGAGTGTTCTGCTCAATTCGTCGTAATGGCGCTCAGACTCAGGGTAACGCGTGATGGCTTCTCGTAAGAGAGCTTCCAGTTCGTGTAGGTCCAGTAGCCGAGCGTGGCCAAAGATGGAGGCGGAAAAATAATAGTCTGGATCCACTGCGCGTACGTTGCGGTATTCGGCATCGGCTTCGGCCACTTTTCCGTGGTTCAAGAGGGTGCGAGCGATTCTATCGTAAGTCTCTGGATCGTCTCTATCGAGTTGAAGGGCCATGCGATACGCGGCAACCGCTTGGTCGTATCTACGCTTACTGGAGAGGTCGCTACCGAGGCTCTTATATTTGCGAGCGGATGGTTTGAGCTCGAGTGACTTACGAAAGGCGGCGAACCCCTCGTCCGCACGGCGGTGGTTCAAGAGAAGTCGTCCAAGAGCGTCGTAGGTCTTAGCATCAGAAGGATCGAGTTCAATAGCTTTTTGGTACGCGACGATCGCTTCCTTGTATTTTCTCGTTCTGTCAAGGGCCAATCCCAAGGAGTTATAAGCCTCCGCGCTATTCGGATCGAGCTCGACCACTTTTCGAAAAACTTCGAGCGCTGCATTGTGGTCGTTCTGCTTGGTGTGCAGGATGCCTAGCTTCGTGTAGGCGTCCAGGTTGTCCGGGTCCAGCTCCACTATCTTTTGATAGGCTGCGATCGCTTTGTCGTATTCGCGCAGGTCTTGGTAAGCCGAAGCCAGAGTCCAGTAGGCGTCGAGGTTGTTGGGGTCTTGCTTGATGACTTCGAGTGTTTCTTTAATTGCTTGCGTTAGCGCGACCCTCTCCGCGGACCCGATTTCAAGCCCCATGTGCCCACCAGAGAATCCGGGAATGACCTGCCCGCTATTTAGATCAACCGTTTCGGACTTACTAGGCGGTGGGGCTTTGGGTGGGGTGTCTTCGCGAGCTTCGGGCGGCTTATCCTTCAGCGCTTCTTCCCGGGACATCGGCGGCGGGTCCGATTCCCCGCACGCGGCGAGCGTCAGTGCCGTGATGGATAGGAATAACACAAACTTCTTCATGTCATCTCCAATGAAACAGCCGAGCCTACTTGTTGCGAATGTCGTTTCCGGCCTGAATCTGGCGGCGCGCGTCCTCCGGTCGGCCCATTTTCTCGTACATTTCACTGAGGAACGCGTGAGAAGTGAATTCGTATGGGTCCAGGTCGATCGCTCTACGGAATGCGATCTCCGCCTCCGCGAACTTGCCATCCTCTCCGAGGGCTTTACCCAGGTAGGCGTGGGTCAGTGCGTTATCCGGATTGAGCAGGGCCGCCGTACGCAGCTCGGCAACCGCCTCCGCGGTCTTGCCCGATTTGGATAGCAGAGTGCCCAAATCGTGGTATGTGTTCGTGTCGTTCGGGTCGAGCTCGACCGCCTTGCGATATGCAGCGACCGCTTCGTCGGCCTTGCCTTCTTCGCGGAGCACATACCCGAGCTTCGCATGGGCGTGTGCGACCAAGGGGTCCAGCTCAATCGCTTTTCGGAACTGTTGAATCCCTTCAGGCCGCTTGTTCATCCCGCTGAGATACGAGGCCAGCATGATGTGAGCTTCGACGGAATACGGGTTGTTCTCGACAGCTTTCCGATACACGGCTTCCCATTCGGGGTAGTTGTAATTCGGCTTGAGCACTCTTACGAGGTTGTCGTAGGAACTCAGGTCGTAGGGGTTCAGCTCGATCGCCTTTTTAAACTGTTCAGCCGCTTCCTCGTATTTCTTCAGTTTGTGTAGCAACAACCCCATCGCCTTGTACGCTTCCGGGTCATTGGGGTCCTGCTCGATCAACGCCTGACCCGCGGTAATGGCATTGTCCTCTTTTCTCCGATCCTCCGCGGCCGAGGGAGTAGTCCATTCGCCGTCGATGAGGGTTAACTCAGACGCGAGGTTGTCTGAAATGAATTTCGCGACATCGCGCTCTTCCTCTGACATCGGCATCTTGTCCAAAGTGTCGTGTCCGTCAGAAGTGCTGTCTGGATTTGTCGACCCTTCTTGAGGCATATCATGCAGCCGCTCGCCTGTGTCGCTGTGGGACGCATCTTCGCGGGGCTTGTCCTTCAGCGCCTCTTCCCGAGAGGTCGGCGGCGGGTCCGACTGGCCGCACGCGGCGAGGGTTAGCACGGCGACGGATAGGAAAAGCACAAGCGTTTTCATGTTCGCTCCAGTGGAACGGGCGGCCTATTTTCTGCGCAGCTGTTTGAGATGTTTGAGCTGCTCGCGCACGGCTTCAGCTTCGGCGACTTTTCCCTGCTTTTGAAGTATGCTGATCAAATACTGGCGATAATCAAGTTTGTCGGGGTGACGCGCCATGGCCTCTCGGCACAGAGCGGCCGCCTCGTTTAGCTTCTCTTGCTCAAACAGTACCATGGTGAGCTGTTCTCCCATGTTGTCAAAAAAATGTGATGGATACAGCGCGAGTGCGTTGCGAAGTTCGACTTCGGCCTCGGCATATTTTTCTTGACGATAAAGGCTGCTGGCGATGTAACTGTAAAGTTCTGGGTCGGTGTCACCGAGCTGAAGAGCCATGCAACAGGCGGCGGTCGCTTCATCGTACTTTCCCTCTTCATAGAGTATTACGCCGAGGGACTTATTGATGGGAGCGGAGGGCTCGAGCTCGAGCGCCTTTCGATAGGCCGCAATCGCTTCGTTGGGATCGCCGTATTCAGTGAGCAAGAGCCCCAACGCGTTATAGGCGTCCACGTTGTCCGGGTCCAGTTCGATCACTTTCTTATAGGCAGCGATGGCAATGTCAAATTGGCGGTTGTCTTCGCAGGCCGAAGCCAGCGCCAAGAGAAGCTCGATATTATTGGGGTTTCGGATGTGGGCTTCGTATGCGTCCAGAACCGTCTTGTTGAGGGGGTGGCCCCGCTTTCTGTTCAACAGATGCCCACCAGAGAATCCGGGAATGACCTGCCCGCTATTTGGATCAACCGTTTCGGACTCACTAGGCGGTGGGGCCTTTGGCGGGCTGTCTTCGCGAGATGTCTTCGGATTGCGCTTCAGCGCTTCTTCCCGAGACGTCGGCGGCGGGTCCGACTCCCCGCACGCGACGAGGGTCAGCGGCGCAAAGAATAAGAGTAGAACAAGCGCTTTCATTTTGATGCTTCAACCGTAAAACGGCAGGGAGCGATGGCCAGCTTGTCGATGGCGGTTTGAACCTTACCGTAGACGTCTTTTTGATCCCGATTGCTGCCAATGTAGTTGACTTGGAGCGTGTGCTCGCCTGGGGCGAGGTCTTGAGGCTTTACGTCAACGGCAAGCTCAATCGGCGTATTGATGTCCTCGCTCTCGGTCCAACCAACGATAAAGTAGTTGTGGAGGGAGCCCACGTTTTTCCCGTCGATCAGGATATTAAACAAGGATTCACGTTGCAGGCACTGCCGCTTGCCGGCCTGGTTCACGATTTGAAGGATCGCGCGCAGGGGTTGATCGGGCCGATAGGACTTTCTCGCGGTGCGGATACGAACGGCCAGCCCGTTGTCCATTTCTCCGAGGGGTGGCGGCACCTGAAACGCGGAGTCCTCGAATGTGTCGGTGAGGGTAAACGTTTCGAGTCCTCGATCGGTCAAGAGGTCGCAGGTGATTCGAGTTAGCGGAGCGTCCGAGAAATAGGATCGCGTGCGGAAGCGGATGGTGGTTTGTAGCCCGTTCTTAGGAATCGCGACCACGGTCCACTCCTGCGTGGGTCGGGGGCGCCGATCGGGCCGTGACGAAGGCGTTGCCATCCCTGCCAGCTCGTCGTAGGAAAGCTGCACCTCGTGTCCTTCCTTCGTGTACCCGCGGAGGTGCCCCGCCCAGAGCTGGCCGTGCTTGGCCAGATCGCACTGGGGGATCGTACGTGATGCCCACTTGGGATTTTTCCTCTCCTTGTCCGGCCGAGGGTTGGTCAGTCTGAGCTGGAGCGCGGTCCATTCACCTTCCGTCTGAATCTTCTCCGTGATGAGCTTCAGGTTGCTGGGGACGGCGTGGACTCGCTCATTCTCTGCGCTTGGCAAATCGAAAAGAAACCACCCCGGTTTGGCGGCCGGATAATTAACCTGTAGCTCGTAAGGCCCTTTCGGCAGACCTTCGCCCAGCATAATGACAAGTGGAGCCGACTGCCCGGGTTCCACCCGTATCGGTCCGGACTCGTGCATCCGGTGGCCCAAGACGAAGCTCGGAAGGGGCTGGTATACCGAATTCCCCTCCAGGATGTCATGGGTGGGTGCAATGATCGTGTTTACTAGGTTGGGTAACTCCGTGAGGTAGAGTGATTGAACCCCATTGAGCCAGAAATAATTCCTCTTTATATATTCTTTATCCAGAGGCGTACTTCTTTTCGTCGGCCACTTGATCAAAACACGACAACTTTTGGGATCGATCTGTATCGGCTTCGCGCCTTTATTGTGTATTTCCAACAGGAGCTGCAGCGGCGCATTCGCCGGGGCCGAGGGTGAAGCGATTCGGCACCGCATCTCGAGGGGCAGCCACTCCCGCTCCACGCGCTCAATTTTCCCCAATTCGATCAGAAACAAAGGGCCGGGGTTGATGAATTGAGTGCTTTTGTTGACCACGACTTTGATGTATTGCCCCTCGTACGGTTTCAATCGCGGGAGCAGCTTCGGGTCAAGGGGATAGCCTCCAATGCTACCCGAACCAAACCGGTCTTTGTGAAAGAAGCCTTCGATGCTTGCACCCGGAGGCATAAAGCGGATTCCCGCAGTGGCTTCGAGATTGAAGGGCAATAGGCACAGGAAAACGAGAGCGACGGTTCGCATGAGTCGGGCCCAGACAAGACCGGAGCCGGCAGCTTTTGAGATTTGCTTCAGCGCCATGGTTCGTACCTCCAAGGCAAAGAGCGGTCGTGTAGGACGGGTAATGAACCAATCGTTCCGCGATCATTGTAACGTAGAGAGCTAGACGCTGCAATCCCGTGCGGACCGGCCAACTTAAAATACAGTGCGTCTGAAGCTGCTCTTGTGCGCTTGCTCCTGTATATTGATAGTGGCGGTTTGCGGTCCAGTTACGAAACAAAAATAATTATTCTGACCAAACACCCGCAGGCCAATCCGAGAGGAGACGCGGGCTCACTCGCCGCGTAGCATTTGGTCTGCCTCTTGGGACACGACCATACCATTTTGGCATGGAGGTTGAGCGACTGGACGTCCGATAAATGGGATTCAAAGACAATTTGTTCTTGAAAAATCGCCTCGAAGGCGGTATAGTATACTAGGATTTTTATCATAATTTCACTAAGCTGACGGCATCGTTATGGCGAAGAACCTAGAGCCCGAGATCGACTATTTGCTCCTTTCCGATGGAGTGGTAGCATCTCCAGAGGGAAAGCTAACGATATGCGGGATATACGACAAGATCCTGAGTCGCCAATTCCCAGCCATTCATCCACAGTTGATATTCTCCATGAGAATTCTTGAGATGTATGGAAAGCACCAACTGAGTGCTCGATTTGTGGATTGCGAAGGAAATGACGCTGCCCCAGAAATGCCCCATGTCGAGCTAGACACTGGTGACAGAGGTATTGTTCAGACGCAATTAACAATAAAAAGCGTTATATTTCAAAAGCCGGGAATTTATTCCCTTCAGATTCTGGTAGATGAAAAAATCATAGGGCAAAGAGACTTTATTGTGGAGGAAGTACGATGACGCAGATGACTCAAGAGGCTGTTTCATCGCGCGCTGAGCCTCCCATCACCATGAAGGGCTCAGAACACGAAGATCCCAGAAAAGCAGCCGGTCTTGCCCATACGCTTGGAACGACCGTTCGAAACCCCTCTATAAGCGTGCGCCGCATATCCAAGGGGAACGCCAAAATGCGAATTTTTGAACTGGGAGCATCCGATCCACTCGACGAGGGCGAACGTGAAGCCGACGAGGATATTGCGCGCGGTCGTGTAGAAACCTTTGATACCCTTGAGGATCTCCTGGAAGACCTTCAGAATGATGAATAATGAAGTATCGAAGGACGAGACGCTTTAAGCGGGCCTACAAGCAGCTAAAGCCTGCGATTCAAGATCTGTGCCCATCAAAATTCCTGCTGCTAAAAGAGAACCCCTTTCACCCTTCACTTAATATCAAAAAAATGGGAGGCCGTGACATTTGGGAGGGCCGTATAAATATGGACATCAGGTTTACTTTTGAGATTGTTCGTGAGAACGGCGAAGAAGTCCTACTTTTCAGAAATATCGGCCCGCACGACAAGACGCTTTCCAATCCATAATCCTATTTTACACCGCATCTCTTTCTAATCGATTCCAGCTCTAGCTGTTTCACCGTGCTCCCAGTTCTTTGGCGCGGGCGAAGGCGGCTTGGGCTTCGGCTTCTTTGCCTTGCTTCTGGAGTACTTTGCCCAGTATGCTATGGAAGCGGGGGTCCTTGGGGCCCAGGTGGATGGCGTGGCTCAGGGCGGCGGCGGCTTCTTCAAGCTTGCTCAGCTTGTACAGGGCGTAGCCGCGGCCGAAGTGGGCGTAAGGGTGTTTGGGCTCCAGCGAGATGGCGTGGTCAAATGCGGCGATGGCGGGATCAAGCTTTAGCTGCGCGCCCAGCACGGCGCCGAGCGTGCGGTAGGCGCGGGCGCTTTTGGGGTCCAGCGCGATTGCGCGTTGCACGTGGGTCAGTGCTTCGTCTTGCTTGCCCAGGCCGCCCAGGACGCCGGCAACTACGCTATGAGTCGTCGCGTCATTGTCGTCTATGGCCAACGCCGCGCGGCAGTAGGTAAGCGACTCTTCCAGCTTGCCCAGGTCGGCCAGGACCGAGCCCAGTGCGCGTAACGCCCGAAAGGAGTCTGGTGCAAGCTGGATCGCCTGGCGCAGTGCGGCCTCCGCCTCGCGGGGCTTGTGCCGCTCGCCCAATGCGGCGCCCAGGTTCGTGTAGGCCACCGTGTCATTGGGGTCCAGCTCCACCGCCCGGCGGGATGCGCCGATGGACTCGATCAGCTTGCCTTGTTTGTACAGCGCGCCGCCCAGCTTCCGGAAGGCCGCCGCGGAATCCGGCTCCGCATCGAGCGCCGCGTAATACGCTTCGACCGCCGCATCGAACTTACCTTCGTCAACCAGCGCATCGCCTCGCTCCAGATACCCCGCCGCGCTCACGCACCCAGCCAGCGCGGCCACGACCGCCAGTACAGATAAGATTTTCATACAATCTCCGTTCGTAATCTCGTGATCGGACAAGCTGAATCGTATCATATTATGTCCCGCGTAACTTTTTCGCGATGGCGTACTCCTGCTCGGCCTCTTCGTGCTTGCCCTGCGCTTCTAGGGCCATGCCCCGTACCTTGTGAGCTCCGGCGTTTTTTGGATCTAATCTGATGGCTGTGTCGAGAGCTTTCGTGGCTTTGACAAGATCGTCATTGTGGAATAGGGTTAATCCAAGGTAGATATGCGTTTGGACATGGTCTGGTTTAAGACGAAGAGCTGCGCGGAAGGTGGCCAATGTCTTGTCGAACGTGCCTTGACTAATTAGAGTCCATGCTAAACGCAGATAGACGCGTGTGTCGGTGACATCGAGTTGGATAGCGTTGAGATAGGCCGCGCTCGCTTCGTCAGCTTTGTGATCCCAGGTCAGCCGATCCCCGCGGTCCACGCGCTCCTCGACCGGGCTGGCGCACCCGGCGAGGGCCAGGGCAAAGACGGACAAAAATAGCACGAGGGCTTTCATACAATCTCCGTTCGCAGTCTCGTTGTCGGACAAACTTATTTGCGCAAAGGTTTGTTCAGCAGCTCTTTGGCAAGTTTGAGTTCTTGCTCGGCTTCTTCGTGCTTGCCTTGCTCCTGTAAGGCTTCGCCCAGCATGTGATGGTATATCGCTCGGTTTGGTTCGAGTTCGGTCGCTTTGCGAAGGGCCGCGACCGCGTCCTCCAATTCGCCTTGCGCCAGAAGGATTTCGCCAAGTGCGATGTGCGTGTCCACAAGGTCCGGATCGAGCTCGAGCGCTCTTTGGACAGCGTCGATCGCCTTGGTGGGTTTGCCGTGCTCTTGAAACGCTTTGGCAAGCGGTATGTAATAAAAATCATAGCCCGGTTTGAGTTGGATTGCTTTTCGAAAAGACACTATCGCCTCACCTAACCAGCCCTGTACCTGCAATGCGCGACCCAGCGAGTGATAAAAGCCCGCATTGTCTGGCTCGAGCGAGATGGCTTTGCGAAGGGCTGCGATGGCACACTGGGGCACTTCATCATAATGCACAGAGGAACCGACAATCTCGTATATGTTAGGATTGTGCAGATTTTTTTTGAGAGCCGCACGGCAAAGAGCAACGGCTTCGTCTTTTTTTCCCTGGATGTTATATACATACATTAATTGCAGGTAGGCCCAGGCTTCCTCGGGATGGAGCCGAATAGCTTTGCGGCACACGGCGGTTGCCTCGTCCAGCTTGTTCCGCTCGATGAGAATGTGGGCAAGGAACTGGTGGATTTCATGTAGCGTCGGGTCCAGTTGATATGCTTTGCGGAACGCGGCGAGGGCATCTTCACTCGCATCGTGCTCTCGGAGCGTCATCCCCAGCCAGAGGTGCGCTTGTGCGTGCTGTGGGTTAATTTCAATGGCCTTGCGGTATGCGGTGATTCCTTTGAGATAATAGCTCGTTTTGTCCAGCAAACGGCCTAATTGATAGTGGATTTCCGCGTTCTGCGGGTTTAGATCGCAGAGGCGGCGATACACGACATGGGCTCTTTTCAATTGACTGGGTGTACGGGTGAGGCCCCCTGGAGTGAGACACAAGCGGATGGATGGGACCGCGCGTTCAGGCTTCAGTTGGAGGGCCGTGCTCCAGGCGGCGACGGCTTCGTCCACTTTGTCCTGGCGGTTCAAAGCCCTGCCAAGCTCGAGGTAGAGGATATAGTGATCCGGATCCAACCGGATGGCCTGATGCAACGCTTCGGCCGCTTCGGCCAGTCGGCCTTTCTTGTACAGGACTCTGGCCAATCGGGTGTATGCGGGTGCGTAGTCAGGCTCCAGCTGAATCCCTTGGCGATATTCCAAGATTGCCGCGTCGTATTCGCGCTCTCCGCGAAGAGAGCCGGCCAGGTCGAGGTGGGCTTGGGCGTTATCGGGCTCGCGTCGAACCGTTTCTTTCAGAGCGGCTTTTTGCTTATCGACCAGCTCATCATGTTTTGTTACAGCTTCTGTAGCTTCCTTCAGCCTGTTTTGTTCTCTAAAGATAGTGGCTATGCCGCCGTGGGCCCTGGAACTGTCGGGATTCAATCGTGCCGCTTCTTTCAGGTGACGCATCGCGCTGCTCGGGTCCCTGTCCAAGTAAAAGGACCATCCCAACTCTTCGTGTGCTAGGGAGTCGTCCGGATTCAGTCGGATGGCCGCCTGATATTGAGCGATCGCCTCGTTCAATCGACCGTCATGAACAAGGGCGTCGCCCAGATGACGATAGGCCGGGGCGTACAGGGGATCAAGCCGGATCGCTTCGCGCAACGTAGCAATCGCTTCATCGTACTTCTCCGCATCGTACAGTGCGATGCCGCGGTCCGCGTGCTCCTCGGCCGTGCTGGCGCACCCGGCGAGGGCCAGGGCAGTGAAGGACAGGAATAACACGAGGGCTTTCATGGTGCGTTTCTTCTGCTCCCAAATGTGACAAAGCAAGCGGTCCGGCTTATTGGAGATATACTTTGCGAGACACGTATTGGTAATAATACTCCTTGGCGAGGGTTTTTGTGTCCTCGTCCGGCTCGTTTTCTGAAAATGTTTTCAGCACGGCGGCGGCCTCTGGGCTTTGGGGAAAGAGGCTGAGTATATAGAGTCCGCTGCGTCGCACTTCAACCGGTTGATCTTTCATGGCCTCGGCCAGCGCCGGCACGGCGACCTCGGCCGGCGCGTATCGCAACAGGCCCATGGCCGCTTGACGCTGCGCCGGGTCGGGCGCGGTGGTGGCCAGTTGAATCACGACCTCGCGGGTCGCTTCGTCTTGCATCAACGGCTTGTTGGGCAACACGGTGCTTGACGCCACGGAATTGAGCGTCCGAAAGGTGTGGCTCCGCTTATCGGCCTGATCCATTGCAGCCTCAACCTCGCTGTGGAACGCGAAGTCCGCATCGTCGGCATACTCTGTCAGGGCGATCATGGCCTCTTCCTTGTTCAATTCGCCTAGCCTTCGGATGGCCACGCGAACCAGTTCTTCTTCGGGCTCGTTGTCGATGACCTCCCGAAGGACGCCAATCATCTCAGTGGGATCGGTACCGGCGCTCCGGATCCCTTCCAACAAGTCCTTTCGCGTTTCGTACGATATCCGTCGGCTCTTGAGAATATAGGAGTAGAATCGCATCGCTTCGGGCGCGTGCTCAATACGGGACAGCAGCCGACTATACTCGGTATGCTTCCACTCAATATCCTCAGAAACGGCTTCCTCAACGAATTTTGGGTCATTTGTAAACTCGATGAGCATGTCTTCCAGCTCAATGAACCCGGGCTCGCCGGTGCTTAGCAACCCTTTGATCGAATAGTACATAGCCCGCATGTCGCCCTGCTGTAGCATGGTCCTGATCCGGGCCCGATGCGCTTCGGCTCTTTTCTGAATTGCCGCCTGCGCGATAGGCGATAAGGGCTCGCCCTCGGCCCCGCCACCCGCGGCAATGCTGGACACCAGAGCGTCGCGCTCCGATTCAAGGCTCTTGATCTGCGTTCGGGAAGCAGCGTGCTCCTTGCGCAGTTCTTGCAGCTTCTTCTCCAGGTCGGCTTGGGCGATAACCTCGGAATTCGCCGGCGGCCCTGCGAAGATTTGTATCGCCACGTACACGCTCACCAGAGCCAGTGCCACAACAGACAGGAGCAACAAAAGAATTTTCATCGGGCTTCCCTACTTCCGAAAAGAAAAAAAGCGGTCCAACTTATTCGCTACTCAATTCCTCCGCAATCGCAAACTCCCGCTCCGCTTCTTCGGTCTTGCCCTGTTTTTCCAGCGCTTTGGCGAGAGACTTGTGATAGTCGGCATTGTCTGGTTCTACCTCAACGGCGTCTCGGTATGCGGAAGCGGCTTCGTCAAACTTGCCGCGGTGGGCGAGGAGGTAGCCCAGGTTCCTGTGCAGTATCGCCCAGCTCGGAGCGCGCTTGAGGAGCTGTCGATACGCGGCAATCGCCTCGTCGACTTTGCCAGAATCCCTGAGAGCGGTCTTTAAAGAATCTGTCACTGTTACAGCCATTGGATTCAGCCGCATGGCTTTAAGCAACGCGCTCTCTGCTTCGCCGAAAGCGCCTTGAGCCTCAAGCGCAGCGCTCATGTTCACATAGGCCTGAGGAAGGTTCGGATCCAGTCGAATCGCTTTCTGGTATTCAGCGACCGCCTCGTCAAATTTGTTCTGACTGTGGAGTGCGCTAGCCAAGCCATGATAGGCGTCCGCGATTTTTGGGTCCAGCCGTATTGCTTCTCGATATTCAGTGATCGCCTCATCCAGCTTGTCTTGATAGTGCAAAGCTATGCCAAGCTTAAGATGAGCCTCCATTTGCTTCGGATCCAGCTGAATAGCTTTGCGATATTGGGCGATTGCTTTATCGAGTTTACCTTCTTCATAAAGAGCATCACCCTTTGCGAAGGGGTTGTGGACCTTTTGTGAGGTGATTGCGGCCGCTTCGGGTTGCTCGGTCTCGCTAGTTGATGTCGGAGGCCTGTCCGGTTCTTCGCAAGCAACAAAGCTCAGTGCAACGATAGATAGGAACGGCACGAGTGCTTTCATGAGGTCTCCACAGCCTTGAACCGCGAGAGAGAAGAATAATGATACACGCCATTGGCCGAGCGAGCAATCGGAAAACGGCATGACGAAATCGATCGAGCCCACACGCAGCAGGATTGACAACGCGCCGGAGCGCCAATAGAATAGGGCCATAATGGAGTTGATCGCAGAACAAAATGAGGAACCTCGCAAGCCTAAGAACCCATGGCTGAGACGGATCGTCGTATTTGCTTATGTCTCAACGCTATCGCTATTCATCGCAGCGGCTTTCCTTGCGACATTCGAAAAAATCGAATACAACGACGAAGGCCACCTCGCCCGCATTACCGTCCCAAGAATGATCGTGAGAGCCGGCGTCGGTCCAGCAGCTGGTGTAATGATGATTATCGGGATCGCGTGCATGCGCTTCCGCCGCGCAGGTTTTGGTTACTTAATGATTGGTGTCGCACTTGCTGGGTTTCTTATATCGTCAATCCTTTCCTTTGTTAATAACCCCGCACCCTGGCAGGTCGTCGCCAAGCGTGCCGCCCCTGACGGGCGTACGTATTGCGTTCTCTACTCCGGGTTCTTGCAGGGCCGTACCATGGCCTTTGCTCGGGTCGAATCGGCAACAGTAGGCACACAGACGTTCCGCATATTGGCGAGCAACTATGACGAGTTGCCCCGGGATTGGCCATGGGTTGTCCGTCCCGTCGGAGCAGGCTATGCAGATTTCCACGTGTCTGATTCCGGGCTCGTAATTGGGCACTTGCTTGATTATCAGCCTCACTTTGCCTATGACACAAATCGGAGTTGTTTCTATGAAGGCGAACTGTCGCCCTTTGTCCTCATCGGCCCAGAGACGGAGATGGATGAGGATTACGTTTCGGCTCTTCGATTGGGCGTAGACGACGGCCCAAAGCGGCTGCCCCCCCACCATAGGGCACAGATTCCAAGCAGAAAGATACTCAGCAAAGGCTTGACCCATCCGAATCCGACCGTTCGAGAGCTCGCTCAAGAGTTGCTCTCCGTCTATCGCACAGAAGATAAGTCTGCAGAGAACGTCATCACAGAATAAGAGACGCCTGATCCTTCCAATGGTCTGAGCTCCTTTTTCGAACCACCAAAATCAACAAGTTCTTCGCGGCGGGACCCAAAGGCAACACGGTAACGCAACTTCGCGTCACATGGGAGCGGAGCCTCTCCGCGGAAAGGGCTATGACGAGATTGATTGAACTCACACGCGACGGGCTTGTGCGGGCGCTGGGGCTGGGGTGCCAGGTCGATGCGCGGGCGGCCCGGCGGGACGCGAACCGGTTTGTGGAGGCGGTGCTGAAGGATTCCCGCGGGCTGCCGGTGGTGCAGGCGGAGGTGCATCGACTGTGGCAGGACCATATCGACCGCTGCTTTGCGGCGGGCGCCTTCTGCGGCATCCTTGCGCCCTGGGGACACGGCAAGACCGAACAGGCCATCGTTGCCCGCGCGCTCAAGCTGATCGGCGACGACCCGGACGTGCGCATCAAGATCTTGTGCAACACCGACGACAACGCCACCGCACGCGTCGCGGCCATCGGGCGCTACATCATCGACGACCCGGACTACCATGCCGTCTATCCCCACGTGGTCCCCGCGCCGGGCCGAAGCTGGTCGCGCACCGCGCTGACCGTCGCCCACCGCTCCCGCGCCAAGGACCCGACGCTCGAGGCGCACGGCATTGGCGCCGGCGGCATCGGCGGCCGCTGCGACGTGCTGCTCGTGGACGACCCGGTGGACCTGCGCAACGCCGTGCAGCAACCGGCCGCGCGACGGCAGGTGGCCGAATCGTTTCGCAACGTCTGGTTGTCGCGTTTGGAGCCGGGCGGGCGGTTGATCTATATCGCCACCCGCTGGCACGACGCCGACTTGACCGGCGAGCTGATGGCCAACGCCGCCTTCAAGTTCCTCGAAAT
This sequence comes from Planctomycetota bacterium, assembly GCA_029260815.1. Lineage (GTDB taxonomy): Bacteria > Planctomycetota > B129-G9 > JAJDCN01 > JAJDCN01 > JAJDCN01. The sequence continues at coordinate 6,759 of JAJDCN010000325.1, read as the reverse complement.
GCGCATCGCCGAAGACTTCGCGACGATTGAGACAAATGATCCTTTTGGCATGATACCAAAACACATTCACCACAGAGGACACAGAGAGGGCACAGAGTACACAGAGAAAACAAAGAGCAAAAATTATTGTCATTCTGAGCGGAGCGAAGAATCTGGTACGCGTGCCTTCTCTGCTTGCAATCCAGATCCTTCGCTGGCGCTCAGGATGACAGAGAAGAAGACGCTGGATGATGCGGAACAGTGTACGTGGAAGAACAAAGAAGAGAGCGTTTACGAGCGTCCCGCGGCGCAAGGCCACACCTACCGTATCCCTTTGTGGCGGGCGCATTGGGACGAAGCGGCCTTGCGCAAGCGCTGCGAACAGATCGGGCGGCGCGCCTTCGACCGGGGCTTTCGACAGCAGCCCTTGTCCGACGACGAGATGCTCTTTCAACGCGCGCACATCGAGGCGGCCTACGACTACACGCTTACATCACGAGATCTGGCGCCGAACGATTGGATCACTTACGCGGGCGTGGACCTGGCGGGCACGGACCGGCCGGGCAACGTGATCTTTGTATTGGGCGTTGCGCCCGACGGCACGCGCGTGCCGCTGGAGATCCAGGCCGGCGGCTGGACCTCGCCGGAGACCGCGCGGCGGATCGTGGAGATGAACCGACGCTGGCGCCCGCAGATCATCGCTGTGGAGAACAACGCGTATCAGCAATCGCTATTGGATTGGATGTCGTTGCTCGACGTGCGCGACGTACCGGTCCGGCCCTTCACCACCGGCGCGGCCAAGAGCCATCTGGCCATTGGCCTGCCCTCGTTGGCCGTAGAATTCGAGCGCGGCGCCTGGAGGATCCCCATGGGCCTGCGCCATCACGAAGAATCTTGCGACTGCGCCACCTGCGCCTGGATCCAGGAGATGTTGACCTATCCCTTAGGCCGATCCAGCGACCGGCTCATGGCCTGCTGGTTCGCTAGAGAAGCCGCCCGAGCCGCCGCGACCGGCACGATCAACTTCTGCAAGCTCCCGGACGTGTTTTGAACCGCTGGACACAGTCCGGTTTTTTCTCCGCGATGCCGTAGTGGTGGGCTCGTCGGCGCGAGTTGCCGCGGCAAACTCGTTGATTCTGGTTTTTCGAAGCACCAAAATCGAAGAACATTTCTTCGTTCGTTTCACTCAGGATGACAGGTGAGAAGGTGTCGGATAACCTAAGAGATAGAAAGTCGCACAATCAATCAGGAAAGGAAAGACCTATTCGTAATCTCGGCGATGGCCAGGACGTGAGTGACGAGAAAGCAGACCACGGCAATTTCCAGTTTCCGGTGCTTTTGTGCCAAGCCCAGCACATAGCCGTACACGGGGAATTGGAGGATGCACAGTACCGGGAAAATTTCGAGAGACTCGGATAGGATGGCCAAAACACCCGCCGGCGAATACAAAAAGAGGACAAGATAGAACCGCAGCCCACCATCCGTTGTTGGGATCCACGGTTGAGCGAGGGCGGTCAAGCCGCCGAGCACGAGCCCAATGATTACCGGTATCCAGAACTTTCGCTTGTCGGATATTACGTTCCCTCAATGATAGAGTTAAAGAAAAAGCCACCAGCTGAAGCAGATGAGCAATGTCGCTATGGCGATGTAGGTGAACACGATAACGGACACAGCGCCAAACAGTGAAGGGTCTCTTCCGTACCGGCGATTGTGCGCAACGAGGCTAGCGTTGAATATCCACAGGATTACAACGGTCGCAATGTGCGGTGGCTCGAATGTAAAGAATCCGGTCTCCAATGAACCGGTTTCGGAGACGTCAGAGAGCATAAGCGAAACGCACCACCCGCTAAACCACGTGAGGGCGAACAGAAACACGCCGGCCACGAGGTATTCTAGAATCGACGCGCGTGTGCGAATTTGATTCATATGGGAATTATACCAGAGGGACCAGAATACTTCATCCGCAGATTGCGTAGGGAAAAAGAGGGCTCGTTTCCGTTATTCTGAGCGTTCTTCTCTGTCATTCTGAGCAACGCGAAGAATCTAGTCCGTGTACCTTTTCCGCCTGCAAGCCAGATTCTTCGCTCCGCTTAGAATGACAGAAAGTATTTCTTAGCCTTTCTTGGTAGTTCGAATCTGCAATCAGGAGGCCCAATGAACTTTCCATTTTTCAATAAGAGGGGCGCGGTGCGGGAGCTGAACGACGCGCTGATCGATGCGCTGACGTTTCAGCAGATCGTGGCGCGGCCCAACCGGTTCTCCACCAAGCGGCCGATGGTCGCGGCGGTGGCCGAAAAATACCGCGGCACCGCCGACCGGGGCAACCAAGTGGTCCAGCGGATTGTCAACCTGCGTGCGGCCTTCGTGCTGACCGAGGGCGTGGGCATCGAGGGCGCGGGTGCCGAGGCGGATTTCCTCGCGGCATTGCTGGACCACAACGACTTGAACGAAAGCCTCGCCGTAGAGCTGGTCAAGGAGACGGAGATCGAGGGTCAGGCGCTCGTGCGATTGGTCTGGAACCCGGCGGTCAAGAACGTGGAGATCAAGTTCGTCTCCTGGCTTCAGACCGACTATCGCGTGGTCCCCGACCCGGGCGACTTTACGCGCATCCAGTCGATCAGTTTCGACGACGGCGCCCGGTTGATCAAGATCGATCCGGCGGAAGCTGTTTTCATCAAATTCAACACGCGGATCAACTCTTATGAAGGCTATCCCGCCGTCGGCGCCGTGCTGCGCGAGTGCGAAGACGTGGACGCCGCGTTGTCCGACTGGCGCCGCATCAACGGCCTGTTCGCCAAGATGACGCCCTACTTTCGCGTGCCCGACGAGCGCGCCGCGACGCTCATCAATGAGCGGATCGCAAAGAGCGGGTGGCGCTTGGGCACCGCGTTCGCCTCGTCCGCTGAGTTCTCGCTCGTCGGCCCGTCCGTCGCGCCCGCCGAGATGATCGAGCAGGAGATCGCCACGAAGATGAAGATCATCGCCGGCGCCACCGGTGTGGGCATCCATCACCTGGGCTTCGCCGACGTCATGAGCAACCGCTCCACCGCCGAGAGCCTGCAGCAGCCGGTGGAGCTGGCCAGTCGCGGCGACCAGACCCGCTGGCGCCGCTTTTACGAAGAGCTATTCGCCAAAGCCATCCGCCTGCGCAACCGCCACCTCAACGGAGCCCTCGACGAAACCGCCGTCAAGCCGAAGCTCACCAAGGCGTGAACCGCTTGCGCTGTGTACTTAGAAAGGGAAGAGGATATGTTCTTTTCCAAACACGATAATGACGAGGTCACGGATCAGTACAACCGACGCCACACCGATATGTATAAGAAGGACAAGTTGGAACGATCTTCGGTACCCAAGATGAAGCTTATGTCCGCTCCAAACCCAGCCAAGCGCGAGGCCGTACAAGGGATATTGGAACAAAGCGACAAGAATTGCGAATACATCAGAATGCGTCGTGAGGGAAATCGCATGAGGAACAACCCAGAGGCGCTTGGCAATTTTTTCTATTACAAGTTCTTCACCGAGAGGTGACGCCTGCATGGAAAAGAAGAGGAAAAGAGTCAGAAGGCTGCCTGCAATAATTGGGCGCCAGAACTTATCATCATTGGACATCGCCATTCTCCGCAGTGGACCGACACTTTATGGTACAGAAAACAGCAGATTCCTGCAACACAGTCATGCTGAGCGGCGTTTCCATGTCATCCTGAACGCAGTGAAGGATCTGGCTTGCACATGGAAAAGGTTTGCAAACTAGATTCTTCGCTGTCGCTCAGAATGACAAGATAGAAAGGATCCGGATCGAGGCAGACGCTGAAATCATCACGGAGCTCAAGTGACCACGGAAACTGAAAGGAAGTAGCACAAAGAGGCCAACAAGCCGTGAACGATGACCAAGGCCTGAATTTCCGGGCCAAGCTCTCCACGACTATGGGACAAGCCGATCCGCAGCCCGTACAGGGGAAACTGCAATACACTCAACACTGAGAACATGAAATGCGACCCAAATGGAAAGGCCACTACCGCCGCTGGAGCGAACAGCACCGCCAGTAGAAGATCATTAACGTTGCCTGAAAACACCGGCATCAAGCGTAACACAACGAACGCGCTCATCGTGCCGAGAACCAAGCCAACGATCACCGGCGTCCAGAACTTTCGTTTGTCGAAGCTCACGAGATTGCCACCATCTTGAGGAACCCAAGCACGACGAAGCCTAGATGAAATACGGCATAGACAGCCATTGCAGTACCCAGCCGACGATCGCGGTAGGCCCCGCCGATTCGCCAGCCGTATGCGGGAAACTGAAGTATACTCAGCACCACATATAGGCCATGGGATTGAAACAGATACCCCAAAACCGATGCGGGAGCGAACAAGAACAGCCGTGCCGTCGAAGGAGTCGCCGTCTGTGACGTGGGGGACCCTGGCGTGACCGTCGCGCTCATTGCTCCCAGCACCAGCCCGACGGTCATCGCGATCCAGAAATGTCGCTTATCGCGTTGCATTGAACCTCTAAGTCAGCTTTGGCTCGATTCGAGATCAATCATGTTGCTTGTCTACCCAGGGCCTACCAGAAAGAGAACAAACATTATGACGTAAAGAATAAACAGGCCATGGAGAATGATTAAGGTAAGAATAACAAGCCATTTTGTCCAATGGTTGCGAAGCCAACCGAGCAGGAGACCGTAAATGGGAAACTGTCCGATGCACAGCACGGGGAGTACTTTATCAGATTGGCAGAGGACCGCGACAAGTATGGCAGGCCCAAACAGGACTGCCCGCCCAAGTAGCAACAAGGGGTCCGAAAAATGATCCAGGGCCCCCCACGGGGTGATCGCTGTTGTTAGCCCACCAAGGATCAGGCCAATAACTACCGGAATCCAAAACTTTCGCTTGTCGAGTGTCATGTAAACAACCCAGGAGGCTCTCTAATGGTTCCACATAAAGATGAGCCAGAACATCACGGCACCCACTGCTAAAGCGTGGACCGCGCCTAGGGCGATCCATATCGCGACCCGCTTTCGGCTCCTGCGGGACAAGCCGATCGCAAGACCGTAGAGCGGAAACTGGAGGATAAACGGGACTGGAAAAACCGGCCCCTCCGACAAAAGGAATCCGAACACCCACGCGAGCCCGTATACGAGAACATTCAAAAGCGGGTTCTCGATAGCGTCCCAGGGTTTGATCGCCGCGGTCATCGCGCCCAGCACCAGGCCAATGATGACCGGGATCCAGAATCTTCCCTTGTCAGACTTCATTCCGCACCTCGAAACGGCTGATTGTCGCCCGAGTCCATAAGGCCACGACACGTAAAGATAACAAGCCCCAGGCCCCTTTACAAATGGCACCCGGAGAACAGTTAGAAAGAGAACTGTTGGGCCTGCCGCACTTTGTTCTCGTATGCCAAGAACCTTATCGCACCGTCGCCTTCACCGGTCCACCATGGAGCGTAATCAATCGCCATAAATGATCAACAGAAACAAGGGAAATAGTAGCAAGATGGAAATTACATGAAGGATTAACAAGACCGTGACGACAGCGGCGAGCGCTTTCTTTCGTCCACGGCTCCAGGGGATGCCGATTGCAAGACCGTACAAAGGGAACTGGGCAGTGAGAAGGACGAGGGCTAGATTTACATCCTTGCCGATCAGATAATCCAGCAGAATTGCAGGCGCGGCCAGTGAGTATGACAGCAACATCGTGATCGTCTCGCCCGAATACCCCAGGAACTGGCTCCCCAGCCACAGGATCCCCCAAATCCCTGCGCTCACAAGCGCCCCTGTCACGATAGGCAACGCCAACTTCCGCTTATCCATGGATCCCTCCGTATATAGGAGTCCAACTATTGGGTCTGCCGATACGCCAAGATAACAAGCCCCAGACCCCTTTACAAATGGCACCCGGAGAACAGTTAGAAAGAGAACTGTTACACCTGTCACGCGGTCTTCTTTTTTCCGTCATCCTGAGTGAAACGAAGGATCTGGCTCGCTGGCGGAATGAGTTCGCAGACCAGATTCTTTGCGTTGCTCAGAATGACGGGAAATAGTGTCCTTGGCGGTTAAACAAAAAGGAGAATCCATGCTGCGATTGATGAAACCACGGAAACGAACGGTCCTGATCCCCGGCACGATCCGGGAGATGGCGCGGGAGCGGATTACCGAGGCAGTGGGGGAACCAACTCTCGCCGCGATTCGGAAGGACGACCCGCACCCGCAACTGGTCGCGCTATCGGTGGGGCACGAAGGGATCTCCACAGGCCCGGTCGTTGGACACGGCTCTGTGGAGAAGATCTGGACCGACGAAGCGATTGGGCAATTGGCCGAACGCGTGACCGGAGCAAAGATATATCTGGGGCACAACACGGACAACCAACCCCGCCGCGCGCACGGCCGCGTGGTCGCCGGAATCCGCGAGACGCTGGGCGACCGGCTGCACGCGGTGGCCATCGCGCACGTAACGAACCCAGCCACGCGAAAAAAGATCGCCGTCGGCGAGCTGGACGCTTGCTCTATCGAGGCCGACTGCGTCTTCGCACCCACCGCCGCCAAGCGTTGGGTCGTGCAAGCTATCGAAGCGGTCACCGGAGTGGCCATCGCCTCAGCCAAGCTCTTCCGGCCCGGCTTCGCCCACGCGGGCGTACTGGCCGCTGTGCAAGAGTTCGCCAAGGCCGAGGACGTACCGGCTCTCGACGATGTGCGCGAGGCAGTCGCCGAATTGGGCCTTACCCCGGATAAGCTGTTCGATGCGCAGGCCATTCTCGCCACACCCTTTGTCGCCGACGCGATC
>JAJDCN010000324.1 GCA_029260815.1 Planctomycetota bacterium | reverse complement strand
GTCCGGCTGATGCCTTTCAATTGCAAGGCGTCAGTTTGCACTGGGGTTTGGGAACTTACCAGATCTTCCGGCGTCTGCTTTTCTACGAACGGATTCGGGCCCCAGTCCAGCGCCATGCGCTTCTGCTGGGCCGCCTGCGTGTGCAGATCGACCGTCTGCATCTTCGGTCCGGCGGCTTCCGGAGGTGGGGTGGGTTCGGCGGCGGCCGCGGCCGGCGGGCTCGCTGTGGGGGCCTGGACCTTCCCGGAAGGGATGGCCAGGGTCATGCACAGCAAGAGCAGGCTTACGCCCAAGAACACTTTGGTTCTGCCGCCTACCGCCAGCTTCATCGGATTCCCTCTCTCGCTTCATTTCCGTAATCGGTTGTCGGTCCCGGCGCAAACCACGTGACTTTGAAAGTGGCATGCAACAGCCCGGGTTGTATTTTATAAGGCCGCACGCGCAGGTCTTCGATTCCCGCAAATCCCGGCTCGGCATAGATTTGTTGCAACAGCCGCCCAATCTGGCGGAAGTCGCCCACGCTGTCGAGCTCGTGCGTGCACGCAGTCAGGGCCTTGTCTTCTAGATGTTTCGGGATGCGGCTCCGAACCGACTCGATCCTGGCTCCGCATTGGGCGGCAAACTCCGACAATTTTTTGATCCGACTGGCCTCGCTGTCGATAAGGGCCCAACTGGTGGTCAACTGCCCGTCCATCTGGTCGAGTCGGTTGCGGGTCTGCATAATGTCAGGGAACGACTGCAATTGCACTTTCTTGGATTCAACGGTTTGTGTCAGAATCTCGGTTGCTTTGCGCTTGCCGCTCAAGTGCAACGTAATCCCGACGATCACGAGGACGCTCAGCGTCACCATGCCGAGCAGCCATGCGGTGTTGACAAGGATCGCTTTCTTGTGCTCTTTCATGGTTTCCATGCGACGACTCCTTGTTCCGGATCGAGATGGGTCCATCCCGCCACGAGCACCAGTTCGAATTCCACACGTCCGACTTCGCCGGTCTCGCCTTTTCTGGCGTTCAAGATGTGCACATTGTCAAAGAACGGCGAGCGGTCCAGCAGCGTCATCAACGCCGAGACGGACTCTTCAAATCCTTCGGCCTGGGGTGTGATCTCGGTGGCGAGTCGAAGCTGCGTTCCGTTTTTCATCCGCTGAGCGGACAGGAAACTGATCCGCACGTTTTCGGGGAGGAGGTTGCTCAGCTCCTTGAACACGCCGGCCCAGTGGACGACCTGGCCACGACGGGCTTCCAGCGAACGAATCATCGCGGTGGCGGCGGATTCCTGAATCGAATGATCGCGGTGGAGATCGATATTGTTCTGCAGGTTGTCCGCTTCGTTTTGGAGCTGTGTCGTGGCATGGGTGTAGGTTGCGGAGATGGGCAGCATTACCAGAGCAAAAGCGGCAACCGCCGCGGCAACGGGTGGAACGAGCATTTTGCGCAGACGCGCAACCCGTTGGATTCGCTGAGCGATGAGCTCTTCGGCCGGGAGCAGGTTGATCGGTTGGTTATGGCCCAGCGCGTGGCCCAGGACCGCGGAGAATCCGATCCGTGAGACGTCGTCGTTTCCACGGATTTCCAGCAGGCCGTCTTCGATCGCCTTTTCCACCGGGTGGACACGCTTGACGGGGATCTCGAGATTCTCTTCGATAATCGTGTCCAGGTTGCGCATCCGCGAACCCGGACCTGAAAGAATGATCCGGTCGATCTGTTTTCGATTGAGGATCCCGCGCAGGAAGTCGCTGGACCGATGGATCTCGGCGAACAGTTTCTGCGCCACCTGTTCCAGAAGGGGCAGGATGTCCGACGGCTGGATGTCTCGGGGCAGATCCAACTCTTCGTCTTCGAAGGGATAGCCGGCCAGAATCTTGATTCGCTCGGCCTCCTCATGGTTGAGCATGGCCGGACCCTTGACTGTGATGATCGGCCGCATCAGAGCCCGTGTGAACGCCTCGCCGGCCACATCCAACTCGCGGCTGAAGCGCAGGATTCGACCTTCCAACAGATTCAGAATTGTCGAGGCCGAGCCGATGTCCACGTGGATCGCCGCTTCGTCGTTGTCGCACAGGTGGGTTTGGTAGACCAAGTTGGCCAGGGCTTGGGGCGCGGCTCCAATGTTGACCGGTTCCAGACCGGACTCTCGCAGAATGCTGATGGCACGGCGAACGGAGCTAGTGTGGGCAGCCACGACGGTGGTCAGGATTTCAGTCTTACCGTCCACTTTGGTTTGCCCGACTTTGTGGAAGTCGAAGCAGGCCTCGCTGATGTCGAAGTGGAGCGTTTCCTTCAGCTTCAGCAGGATCGCATGGCGCAGCTCTTCATTCGTCATCGGGGGGAAGTTCAATGTTTGCGTACTGGTAGTGGATCGAGACAGCAGGCAGATCGTCTCCATTCCCTTCCAGCTGTGCGCAACGACCACTTCGCGGATCCGCGCAGCCATCTCGTCATTATGGAGTGGGTTCTCGCCGGTCGGCCCCGACGGCATGGGGATTAGCGCCATGTCGTGGAAGATGACCCGTCCATGGGCGCACTCCGTTTCGGCCACTTTTACCGTGCCGCGGCTGAAGTCGAGAATCAGTTTATGTCGCTTTCGATTCATGTGGCCTCTACCAATTGATCGTGAACTCCAAAGTGGAGGAGGATCCATTTGTAAAATTAATAACCAGTGTAAATGCAATCGGCCCCGAGGAAACGTTGCTCGAGAACCCGATGCGGATCAGTAGCGCCCCGTCACCTGGAACTGTTCGCTGCGCCGAAGTGCCATTGTCAAGGTTTACCGTGCCTGTGGGCAGCGCTTGGCTGCCCAACCACAGGCCGAGGGCTTCGTCCGGATTGTAGAACGCCATTTGATTGGGCGTCGCCTGGTCGGCACTCAGTGAGAAGGAGTCGATCTCCACGTCACTGCTAGTGTTATTAATCAAATTAATGATGAATCGCCAGGAGTCATACTTGGCCGCGGTGGCCTCGGAGGTCCCTTTGGCCAGGGGGCCGCTGCCGCCAGAAGAAGCTGTTGGTTTGGTTCGCAGGGTCGTCAGGGTACATTCTCCGCCCTTTCCTCCGGTCCATGCGACGGTAACTCGGATGCGCTTAAATTCCGAAGATCCGTCTGCGCCTGGCGTGATGGGGTCTGGATCGGCGGCGGTCACGTTGTCCACGGCCACACTACGAGTGAAGCCATTGTAGTCACTCAGGTTGGTGCCGTCGAGTTCCTGGGGTGGCGAGTTGTTCAGCCCGTCGTAGTCGTCCACGTCGTCGTAGGCCGCACGAGAGCCCTCCTCGGTACCGAAAGAGCCGGTGGCTGCGTCCGGGTCTTCAAAGGATTTGGAGACAACCTCCTCCATCAGGCTGTTCGCATAGGCGACGCCCACCTGCTGGAAGGTCTGGTCCACACTGCGCGCGTTGACTTGCTGAAAAAGATAGACCAACGGTGGAATCGCAATCCCTAAAACGATGATCATAGACACCGCTTCGGTGAGTGTGAATCCGGTTTGTCTCTTTTCTGTATGCATCGTCGTTACCAGTTGATCGTAAATACCAGTGTCGAAGTGGTCGCATCAGTAAAGTTTACAATAAGCATATACACAGCGGGACCCGACGAAACATTGCTTCTGAATTCGAACAGAGCCGTTACGCTTCCGCCGGCGGAGACGGTCCGAGCGGCGGCCGAGCCGTGAGTCAAGTTGCGCGTGCCGGTGGGCATCGAAACGCCGGATCCTTCCTGCCAGACTTTGGTGCCGTCAAAATGAAGCTTCTTTAGATCCGGCATGGACACATCGGCACTCAACGAGAAGGATTCGATCTCTCGATCGTCGGCCGCGTCGCTAATAAGATCGATCGTAAATTTTTTGGAACTGCTCCAGGCCGCTGTCGCCTCCGATACCGCCTCGTCCAGCGGTTCCGTTGGACCCGCGCTGCCGGAGGCCGTGAAGGTAAAACCCACGACGCGCACTCCCTCGCCATGGGTCCCGGTGGCGGTATAATCGTTACCGCTTTGGGTAACCGTGTAGGTACCCCCATCGAAGGTTACCGGGCTGGCGATGGCCGTATCCTCGTGCGCGGCGTGCCACAGACCCGCCTCGGCGATCCAGAAGGCCCGAGCCGATTCGACGCTCAACACAGACTGTATCGTAGAAGCCGCATATTGCTCTGACAGCGTGATGCCCGTGACCAGAAGAATCAGCATGGCAGCGAGAATCGGCAATAGGGCCGATCCGCGCACACCGCTCGCACGAGTCGTTGTCTTATTCGGTTTGTCCGCTGAGCGCTTCATTCGTGTTATCCAAAGTAACGCGGAAAAATCACAGCGATCTCGCGATAGACTTCAATGCCGCGTGTCGCCGTCAGGTCTGCTTCGATCAGGTTGATCTCATCGGCGGTGCTCGCGGCGGTTCCATCGGCTTTCAGATACGTGAATGTCAGAGAAGTGACTCCTTCAGCCAACTTGTCCGTGCCCAGCAACAGGTCGGTGCCCGACAGGCTGAAGCTGGCCGAGGTCCCGTCGTTCTTGGTGAAGCTTACGGACGTGGCGGTAAAGGTCGGGATGTCGGTGGCCGTTGCGGTGCGGATCTCTCGGATCTCGCGCCGGATCCTCTCCAGGGCCGACTGTGCCGCGTGGGTGGCCTCCATGGCCGGGGCGGTGCGCGCGTAAACGCCAGTCGCTTCCACGATGACGTAGGACGCGACTGACCCAAGGACGAGCAGGATCACGATGGCCATGATCATCTCGACGAGCGTGAAGCCTCGCTGCGGATTGTTAATCGACATGCCCATGCCTTTTTTCCCTATACCCCTGCGATGGGGCTACATCAGTTGACGTCCACCAGCCCGGTCACTTTCGTGATGGTGATCGTATCCCCACTGCTGAGGTCGACCGTTCCGTTCGCGGCCAGCAGGACGCCGTTGGTGTCGTAAGGCCGTCCCAGAGTATCGAACTGCACTTCGACGGTTCCGTTGATGCTCACCGCGGTGATGCTGACGCCATCGAAGGCATCGGCGTTGAGCACGACGCTCATGGCGCCGCGGGTGAGCGGGTCGGTTGCGGCCAGGCGGTTCGCTTTGCCGGGGTTGGCCGGGTCTTCGGCGTAGACCGAGACCGTGTCGGTGCCCGTGTCAAAGACGACCCAGGTTAACCGATTCGTGGCCATGGCCAGTGCCTGCGCATGGCGCAACGCGCTGAGCACGCGGCTGGATGCGAGTCCATCCTTGGAGTCGTTGAGCGCACTCAGGGATGGGATAGCCACCGCCGACATGACGACGATCACGACCATCACCGCGACCAGCTCGGCCAGCGTAAAACCTCGGCAGGCCCGAGCCGAAACCCTCACAGAGCGGCTGGGGCGCTCGGTATGAGCGCAAGCCCTCTTTGTTTCCATCAAGCCTTCGCTTACCAGCCGGCCTCGGAGACGCCGCTCGCGGTGTCTGCCCAGAACTCGCCGCTCGAGGCTTTGTAGCACCAGCCGCCGGTGGTTCCCGCAGTCACGGGTGTACCTTTGGTCACACCTGCGATCACGGTGTTCTTTGTGGCGCTGGTGGAATACGGGTTGTCCGGAATCCCTTGCTCCAGAACCGTGCTCGCGGTGTTCAGTTCAACCAGCGTGGGCCAAGTAGCTGTACCACCGCCCGCGGGGGTGGCGGAGTGCGCGTAGAACGTGGCAATAGCCGAACGTACTGCGCCCAGCGATCCCTTCGCCGCGGCTTCCTTGGCATCGGTGGTGAAGTCGAAGAATTTGGGAATCGCGACCGCGGCCAGGATCCCCAGCACGACGATCACAATGACCATCTCGACCAGTGTGAAACCGGATTGCCTCTTTGAGGCCCGAATAGCGGATGACTTCATCCTGCCCTCCTGAGAAATAATGAAAACCTGTCTCTTTTGCGAAACAGCAGTCCGTATCGTCTTTGTGTTGATGAGGATGTTATGAGTCTAGGATAAACAAGATTTGCCAAGCGATGGGTGTAGAGACTGTCCCCCTTGTAGATTCTCTACCTGAACCCTGTATCGACTCTCCCGGCAGGGGGCTTTAACAATTTTTGTCGCATTTCCCGCTGCCTTACTGCCGCATGAGGGAGATCATATTCCACATGGGTAGGAAGGCGGCAAGGGCCACGAATAGCACCATCCCCGCCAACAGAACGGTGACAATCGGCTCGATGGCTGTGGCTAGGTTTTTCGTCTGGTATTTTAGGTCCGCCCGATAATGTTTGGCCACCGCGGCGCAGGCCCGATCGATGGAGCCGGTGATCTCGCCGCTGGCGATCATCTGGCGGACGGTGGGCGGGAAACATTCGGCCGCTTCCATGCTGGCCGCCAGGGTCATACCTGTTGCCACACCGTCGGCCACATGGATCATGTCTTGCCGCATCTTGTGGTTGGAGGCTGTGCGGGAGATCAATTCCAGGCCCTCCAGCAGCGGAAAGCCTGCACGAGTAAATAGGCCGAGCATCTGAGAGAGGCGCAGGGTTGATGCAGTCTCCGTCAGCCGTCCGGCGATCGGGACCTTCAGGATCATTCGGTCGGCCCACAGCCGCCCGGCCGGGTTGCGCAGAAACTGGATCGTACCATAGATGAAGCCCGCCAAAGCCAAAAGGGCGATCGGAAAGTAATTAGTTGTGAAAGAACTGGCGCCGACCAAAATCCGCGTGGGTAGTGGTAGGTCGGACCCGAATTTCGAATAGAAAGTTGCGAACTTTGGGACGACGAAAAGCACCAGCACCGCGACCGCGATCGTCAGGACACACAGGGTAATTGCTGGATACATCAAGGCCGAGCGAATGTCGGAGCGGACCTCGATCTCGCCTTCCAGGAAATCGGCCAGTTGGGCCAGGACCTCCTCGATGTTACCGGATCTTTCTCCGGCCGCGATCGTGTTGACGTACACCTCTGGAAAGGCCCGGGGGTGCTTGGCCATCGACTGGGACAGGGACATACCACTTTCCAGGTCGACCGTCATTTGCGTGAGAATGTTTTTGAGAGCTTCGCTGCTGCTCTGCTCGTTGATGGCTGCCAAACTTCCGATGATCGGGACGCCTGCCTCGACCGTGCTGAGCAATTGCATGGTAAATCTCAGCAGCTCCTTACGCTTGACCTTTTCACCTTTGGCCTGCGCGGAGGGCCGTGTTTGTTTCTTTCTGGCGGCGTGTCTGTCGCTCGCAGAGTCCTCGAGGATGGCGACGATCTGGATCGGCGTCAGTCCCTCTTGGTGCAGGATTGCCATCACCTCGGTGTCGTTCTCGGCATTGATGGTCTTGAGGACCGTATTACCGTCGGCGTCTTTGGTTTTGCATTCGAATTGGTTCATTCTGCCGCCGGCTCGGTGTCCGCCTCGGTTTTGAGTGTCAAATGAATCCCAACGATCCGCATAATCTCCTCCGGGGTGGTGAGGCCCTGACGCACCATATCGGCGCCATCGGATAGCATCGTGCAGCTCAGGGCCTGGTTGGCTGCCGCCTCAATGGTGCTTCGGGAGGCCCCGCTGAGCATCTGCTGGCTCAGTTCCGGCGTAATCTCCAGCATCTCATAGACGCCGATGCGGCCCTTGAAACCTGTTTGGAGGCAGTGGGAGCAGCCGCGTCCTGCGTAGAAGACCACATCTTTTGCCTTCGGGTCGATGCCCAGCGCCGCCACCAGTTGTGGATCCGGATCGTAGGGCTCGCGGCAAGAGGAACAGATCTTTCGCGCCAATCGCTGGGCGATGACGACTTGCAGCGACGAGGTGATCAAAAATGGTTGAATGCCCATCTCCGTCAGTCGGACGATGGCGCCGGCGGCCGAGTTGGTGTGCAAGGTGCTCAGCACCAGGTGGCCGGTCAGGGCCGCTTGCACGGCGATTTCGGCGGTTTCTTTGTCCCGAATCTCGCCGACCATGATGACGTCCGGGTCCTGGCGCAAGATGCTGCGCAACCCAGAAGCGAAGGTCAGCCCGATCTTTGTATTGACCTGGGTTTGGCGCATCAGCTCGACCCGTTTCTCCACTGGGTCTTCAATTGTAATGATGTTGCGCTCGATAGAATTGATCCGCGCCAGGGCTGCGTACAAGGTGGTCGTCTTGCCGCTTCCGGTTGGACCGGTGACCAGGATCATGCCGTGTGGGTTATGTAGCACTTCTTCCAGGCGTTGCATCTGCGCTGCCGGAAGTCCCAACTGTTCCAGCCCAATCAACTCTTTGTCGGTCAGCAGCAGCCGGAGGACCATGTTTTCGCCGTAGACCGTGGGGATGGTGGAGACGCGCAGGTCCACGTTCATTGTCCCAACGAGGGTTCCGAAGTGCCCGTCCTGAGGTTTTTGGGTGATGGAGATGTCCAGCTTAGACAAAATCTTGATGCGCGAGACGATCGCAGGATGGTCGGCGATGGGATAGACGTTCAGCTCCTGCATCACGCCGTCCACACGCAAGCGGACGCGCATCTGGTCGCGATCCGGTTCGATGTGGATGTCGCTGGCCCCGT
Source organism: Planctomycetota bacterium (assembly GCA_029260815.1). Classification (GTDB taxonomy): domain Bacteria; phylum Planctomycetota; class B129-G9; order JAJDCN01; family JAJDCN01; genus JAJDCN01. Next base: position 1,556 of record JAJDCN010000324.1, on the reverse strand, counting down.
TGTGCACCGCATCTTCGATCAGTTGGTCAACCAGACGAATGATCTTGCTGGAATCTCGCACGGAAGTCGCGGCTGTGACGGGCGAGGCCGGCTCGCGGCTCGGCTTGCCCTGCGGCGCCGCGGCTCGGGTGGCGATGTAGGATTTTTTGATGAGATCTTCGATGTCTGCCGCGGTACAGATGCAGGTCTCCACCAGGTGGGTGGAGCGCAACCGAACCTGATCGACAACCTCCAGGCTCGTGGGGTCCACCATCCCCAGCGTGATCGTGCCGCTGGTGTAGAATAGGGGAAAGACCGTGTGTTTTCGCGCGATTTCTTCAGGGACCAGCGTGCAGTTGTTCAGGTTAATGTCGTACTTTTTCGGATCGACGAAGGGGACTCCCAGCTCCATGCCGATCAAGACCGCAGGCATCTGGGCGGTGATGAGGCCCGTATCCACCAGGATCTGCTCCAATTGGGCTCCGGACTTTTGCGCCGAGGCGATCACCTCCTCGAGCCGGGCGGTGTCCACCGTGCCGGTATCGGCCAGGCGCGTCACCCAACCGGGCAGGTCGTCCGATCGTAGGACCTCAGACGGAGCCATCGTGTTCCTCCTGCGCGTCGCTGGCCGGGTCTTCTTGCGGCGGTTCCGTGGCGCCGTTCGCCTCTTCCATCAGCGCCTGCATATCCGAGTCCCATTGCGGCGCCGAGTCGGGGGCCACTGGACTTGCCACGCCCTCCTGCGGATTGATCAGTGCGTTCCATGCGGTCCGGGTCGCGTCATCGATTTCGGTCAGGTGCAGCCACAGGCTGTACTCCGGTTCGGAATCGGACATCTGGACCTTGCGCACCACTGCCTTGATCCGAAGCCCCGGATCGAACGCGAAGTCCACGTGGGGCGGCGGTGGGATTTCCGGAAGCAGGATGTCAAGGATGGTGTTTTTCGGCAAGAAGTAGGGCCCGATGACTTCCAATCCCGCCTCGCCGATGCCGCGGGTGTGCATGCGAATGGCTTCGGACGGGGCGACCACCACGACCTGCTCCGCGGTTTCCCGCGCGACCGACACGTCCGCGAGAGTCTCCAGGGCGCGACGGTACGTTCGCCGGCTGAGCGAACCGGTGCTACTGGAACTTTCTTTGCGCATACAACCCCCTTCAACCAAGCGAGCCGAGTACTCGGTTCGAAATGCCCTTATAATCGTCGGATATGGGGAAGGAATGCTCGATTTGAAGGGCGTGCCCCGTGCGATCGGCGCGGGGTGTCCGCCACAATAGGTTATCGGTCGGCTGGCTGGCCGACCTTTAGCCAACGGGGCCCGGGCCCGGGCCCGGGGCAAAAGGTCTTTCATTATATTGACTTCCGTTGCAATCCGGTTATGATGAAAACAGGCAAACGCCGGTGGCCAAAGGATTCTGGGGGCAAACACCGTGAATATTTCCAAAGAGAGTGCGGTTGGGGTCGTTTTCCTGATTTCGATCGTGATTCTTGCCGCCGTAGCAATGACCACCCGAACGGATTATGCCGGGGCAAACTACGCCATCCAGGTGCGGTTTGCCAATGTGGGCGGGCTCAATGT
>JAJDCN010000323.1 GCA_029260815.1 Planctomycetota bacterium | reverse complement strand
AGGCGTAGCCGAAGTAGCCCAACCCGCCTTTGTTGCCGGAAACGCCACGAACGAGAATGTCGTCATTCTCGCTGGCCGTTACGTTTTCGTCACGACCGCTGCCTTCCTTCCCGTTGATTTTTTTGGTGAAGTAATCGAAAGTCCCCGAGTCACGGCCGGGGGCATACAGATCCAAAGCCACATCGGGAAAGCCATCACGAACTTCTTTCCAACTCTTGACCGCGCTGCCGGCTTGGAACACCGTCTTGAGCTCTTCGGTGGTTAGGTAGTCGCACCAGGTATTTTCCTTGCTGACCACCACCGCGATGCCGTCGTAAGCGACCGGCAGTTCGATGTACTCGATTCCATTCTCCTGGCATTTCTCGGCTTCCTTGTCTTTGATCGGCCGCGAGGCGTTGCTGATCTGCGTGGAGCCTCCGTAAAATTTCTTGAACCCGCCTCCGGTACCGGAATACGCCACGGACACGTTTACCGAGTCGTCCACTTTCTCAAACTCCTCGGCCACCCGCTGAGTGACCGGAAAAACCGTCGAGGAGCCATCAATCACGATTGAAGAGGTCCCTTTTTGACCACCACACCCAACCGAGACTCCAACCAGGAACGTGACACCGAGGGCTGCCATCACAAATCGCTTCATTTCGTTCACCGCCTCTTCTCCTACGTAATTGCCTTTAACACTCACCGGGCTCTCCCGTCATTCTGAGCGAAGCGAAAAATCTTTTCTGTATGCCTTCCCGCCCCGCAAGCCAGATCCTTCGCTATCGCTCAGGATGACAGAAAAAGTTCGGCTGGATAACGAAACGCTTTATCCATAAACCATCTATAGGATGCATACATGTCAAGGGAAGTTTACGACGCTCAGGTGAAGAGAATGTGAAGCGGATGTGAAGATTGCGTTAAGATTACAGGTCGGTGGCGGGCAGGAAAATGCGGATGGTCGTTCCCTGGCCCGGCTGGCTCTCGGCTTTTACCTGGCCGCCGTGGGCCATGGCGATGTGTTTGACAATGGCCAGCCCCAGGCCGGTTCCGCCCAGCTCTCGAGATCGAGCCTGGTCCACGCGGTAGAAGCGTTCGAACAAACGCGGCAGGTCCTTCGGGGGAATCCCCACGCCGGTATCGCAGACCGACAGGATGAACTGCCCGTCCTCCCGCGCAGCTGTCACAATGATGCGCCCGCCTTCGGGCGTGTATTTGATGCTGTTGTCGATCAGATTATACAAAGCCTGGTCCAGCAGATCCGGATCGGCTTGGAGCGTCTGGGCGCCCTCGGCGACCTGGATCTCCAGAGCCAGCCGGCCGGCCGACAAACGGTCAGAAAAAGCGGCTCGAACCCGATCGAGAAACGCATCGACCTGAATGGTTTCAGGTTCGACCGTAAATTCGGCAGACTCGATGCGGCTCAAATCCAACAAGTCGGAAACCAGCGCATGCAGCCGACGCGCGTTCTTGGCCGCGATCTCGATGAATCGTGTTCGGGCCTGCGGGTCTTCCGCGGCGCCTCCTTCCAAGGTCTCCAAGGCCCCGATGATCGAGGACAGGGGCGTTTTGAGTTCATGCGAGGCGTTGGCTACAAAATCGATTCGCATTCGATCCAGATGGCTCTGCTCGGTGATGTCGTGCATTACGCAGATCAGGCCGCCGGGGTGTTCCGTGGCGGTGCGGATCGGTCCCACGTACAGGTGCAAGACGATTTCGGGCCGGTCCGGCAACGGAAGTTGACGATTGTGCGGCTGACCGGTCTGTTCGACCAAAGCGACCAACTCGTTGAGCTCCGGCCAGCGGCAGATTTCGTGGAGCGGCATGCCCGAAACGCCGGCATCCCTGGATTCCAAATGTAACAGGCGCCGCGCGGCGGGGTTGACGAAAACCACTCGATGATCCGCGTCGGTGGCCACCAGGCCCTCGTTCATGCCCGCCAGGATCGCCTCCTGTCGATGCCGTTCTCGCTCCACGGAAGCCATCCGTTCGCGCAGTTGGTCGCGCATCTGTAACAGTGCGGCGCCCAGGGAACCGACCTCGTCCTGGCCGGCGTGGACCAGCGAGCCGCTAAAATCACCGTCGGCCACGCGGCCGGCAAACCTGATCATCGGCGCAATCGGAGCGGTGATTCGGCGACTGCCCCACAGCCCCAGTAGGAGCGCCACCCCCAGGGCTCCACCGCCGGCCCAGGCGATGATCTCGTAGGCCCGGCGGGTCGCGACGGCCACTTGGTGCAAAGGCATGGCAGTGCGGATCACACCCGCGGCCGCACCCTTCTCCCGCAGCAGGATCGCGACGTAGAGGTATTCAACGCTTTCTGTTTGACTCCGTCGCGCATCTCGCCCGTAGCCGGTCTTCATCGCCGCGGCGATCTCCGGACGCGACGCGTGGTTGACCATGGTAGCCGGGTCGGAGCTGGTATCGCCGCGCACGACTCCGTCGGCGGCGATCACGGTGAATCGAACACCCCACTTTTCGCCCTCTCGCTTGCATATCGCGTCAACCTGGGCATCGGTTCGATCCGAGAAGTGCTCACGGAAGAATTGACCCTTGTCGCGTAGCGCGTCGGCCAGGATCCCCTCGATCTCGCTGCGGATCAGGACCGAGGCCACCCCCGCCGACGCCACTGCCGCGCCCACTACGACCAGAGCGATCAGACCGAAGATCTTCCATTGGAGTCGTTGGAACATCGCGTCACTCCATTTCAGCAAACCGGTAGCCGATCCCGCGCACCGTGTCGATCATCGTGGTGTGGTCGCCCAGCTTCTTGCGCAGTGCGGCGATGTGTACGTCGACGGTCCGGTCCGTCACCACCGCCTCTTCGCCCTGCACCGCGTCGAGCAGTTGGCTGCGGGTAAACACGCGGCCGCGCCGGCGGGCCATGAAGTCAAGCAACTCAAATTCGGTCTTGGTCAAGACCAGGGGGCGGTTGTGCACATGGGCTTCGTAGCGCGCGCGGTCCAGGGTCAAGTCGCCCACCTTGACGACGGGGTCTCCGCCCGCCTCCAGCGGTGCCGTGGCCGCCTGGCGGCGCAGCACTGCGCGGATACGCGCGATGAGCACCCGCGGGCTGAACGGTTTGGTCACATAGTCGTCGGCTCCCAGTTCCAGGCCGGCAACGATGTCCGCCTCTTCGCCGCGCGCAGACAGAATGATGATGGGAATTTGCCGCGTGTTGGGTGCGGCCCTGACCTCGCGGCAAACCTCCAGTCCGTTGCGACCCGGCAGCATGATGTCCAGCAAAATCAGATCCGGCCGCAGGGCGTGCGCCTGTGCGATGCCTTCTTCGCCCGAGCCGACCGCCTGTACACTCATCCCTTCCCGCTCCAGATTGTAGCGGATCACTTCCACCAGGTCGGCTTCGTCTTCCACAATCAATACCGTGCGCGCCATCGGCGACTCCGCGACCTCAAGGACCCATTGGACCGAGCCATTGTAAAAAGCTCGAAGACGGGCCGCAAGCGTTTAGAGGACTTCCCGTGAATTTCAAAAGAAGTCCATCCCATTGTGTGTGTGCGTCGCATGTTATACTATCACGTCACTCGAACTTCACAAAACCTGAGGCAATTGCCTTTTCAGGAGAGTTCTCGTGGGCGACAGCGCGACCGAATCGAACGCCCAGCTTTGCTGTGAATCCTGCGGAGAAAAGGATGCGGCAAGCATGGAATTCACCCATTGCGTTTCCATCGGCGTTCCACCCCGATTCGGATATTACAAAGAGCATCCAACCCGCCGATTCCTGTGCCACAAACATGCCGCCTCCGCGTGTTTGTGGCATTGCTTCAAGAACTCTCTGTTTGGATGCTGGGGGTTTCCCGGAATCTTCCTTGCTCCCGTGCGGACATGGGGAAACATCCGAGCCGTGAAAGAGCGGTTCACCGTTGGTTTCGGATTCACGGCCGTGGCGATGACGATCGGCACGTTTCCCGCTGGCTTCCTGGCAATCCTCATCGGACTTGTCCTCGCCCGATCTTGAGCGAGAGGCTCCCGGGCGGGAAAGGTCAGACCAGGCCTTTGGCCTTGAGTTCCGCGTTGGCCTTTTCGAAGTGGTCGACGGACTCGGCGGTGCGGGACCACTCGATCAGTTCGCTCATGCCCTGTTCGAAGCTGATTTTTGGCTCGAAGCCGAGCGCCGCGCGCGCTCGGGTGATGTCCGCGTAGCAATGGCGCACGTCGCCTTTGCGGAACTTGTTCTGGACCGCCGGCTCAATGTCTTTGCCATACAGCTTGGCCAGGACCGAGGCGATGTCCTTGATTTTCATGGGCGCGCCGGAGCCGATGTTAAAGGACTGGTAGTCCCCGCCGTCGGTCTCCATGGCCAGCATGTTGGCCTGGACCACGTCGTGGACGGACACGAAGTCGCGGGTCTGGCAGCCGTCTTCGTAGACCACGGGCGCGTGGTCGTTCTTGATCCGGCTCATGAAGATGGCCGCCACGCCGGTATATGGATTGGACAACGACTGCCGCGGGCCGTAGACGTTGAAGTAGCGCAGCGCCACCGTGGGGATCTGATAGGTGTAGCCGATATTGAGCATCATGTCTTCCTGCACCTTTTTGGTGATCGCGTAGATCGAGTTGCAGTTTTGATGATGGGGCTCGTCGGTGGGCACTGGCTTGACGTATTCGTTGCAGGTCGGGCAGTGCAGCTCCCAATCGCCCGCTTCCATTTGCGCCTCCGCGCGCAACGGGACGGAAACGATACCGCACTTGGCGCAATCGTAGCGCCCTTCGCCGTAGGAACTCATGGAGGCGGCGATGACCATCTTTTTGATGCTGTGCTTGTCGCGGTTGTTGACCACGATGTCCAACAGGTTCGCCGTGCCGGACACGTTGGAGTCGGAGTAGAGTTTGATTTCGTATTGGGACTGGCCCACGCCTACCGCCGAGGCCTTGTGGTAGATCACATCGAAGCCGTCGAGGACAACCTTTTTGAACGCGTCGTAATCGCACACGTTGCCCTCAATATACGTCGCGTCGGCGTTGAGGTAATCCGGGCGCTGGCCCTCCGGATGCACCTGGGGCACGAAGGCATCGTAGACCACAACCTCATGGCCGCGCCGAACCAGCTCGTCGGTGATGAAGGACCCGATAAACCCGCCGCCGCCCGTGACCAGAACTTTCATACGCTCGACCCTCGAAAAGACCTCGTAAGCACCAATCAATCCAGCGATTATAGCATATTTACTGTATGATTTCCAGGGCCCTTTTGCCTTTGTCGAGAGAACTTCATTGCACGCTCATCACATCAGCATTGCTCTTGTCTGCGCGGGTTCGGCATTTACGAAACGGGCTTCTAGTAATTTATCATC
>JAJDCN010000322.1 GCA_029260815.1 Planctomycetota bacterium | reverse complement strand
TCAGGTACACGCCCTGCGACCCCATGGCCTCACGGGCAAATAGTCGCGCGCCAATCGAAGCGGCAAGAATGACCGCAAACATGGGAGTCTGCTCGGTCTGTCCCATCGAAAACCCGCCGCCGGAGATCGAATAGGAAAAGATCGCTCCCACAACGGTCCACAAGATTAAACTGTTGCGAATCAAACGCCATTGTATGTGGATCAACACGCTCATGTTTCTTCTTCCGCCTCCTGTTGCACCGGGAAAAATTCCAGCCCCTTCGATGTCAGGCTCCGTCTGAAAATGGAGATCATCCAACAGGACAGGATCAAAGCCGCCACGCCCGGCAGGTTGTGGAGCCAGAGGTCTGGAAGATCCGCGGGCTCCCGCGCCCTGGAGGCGCTGCTCGATTCATAAGGGGTGGACAGAAGGAGGAATGCGACCACTCCGACGAACCAGTACAAACCAACATACGAGCGCATGCTTCTGGTTTTCTGCCACCATCGGGAGAGGAGGACAGACAGCCAGAAGGACACGATCGGCGCCGCGAAAAGATTCAGCCAAGGCCGGATGGGTTGCGCATGATAAACCAACTCCGTAAAGCCATCTTCGAATAGCATTCTCATGCCGTACACGAGCACATACACCGCGCCGGTGATCTCGACCAGGAAAACGAAAGTCGCGGCGATCAATAGAAGGAGCATGCTCAGCTGGTAGGGACCAAAAAGAATGGCCCTGCGGTCCACGGGCAGTTCGTAGAGATACTCCATGACCTCTCTTGGCGTAGAGGCGCGCACTTTCGAGGCCATGTCGATACCGGCAAACACAAGGACTCCCTCTAGCAGCCCGTCCCATCGCGACCTCGACATGTACTCCGCGAGCAAAACAAAGCCCAAGACACCCAGCCACACCAACAGCGTGGGAATCAGGCGGCGATAATAAAATGGAGTTAGGCGGGTCATTGCACGACAGCTTCCTTGTTGCCAACGATGGCCAGGTAAATGTCTTCCAGCGAGAGGTTCAGTACGTCCGCCTGATTGTCGACGGCCTGTTGGAGGGCATGCCCAAGATCATCGGAGAACTCTCGCACCGTGACCACATGCTGAGCGCCGTTGGTCTCTTCGTCGAGAATGCCTGCCCGGTTCAGGATCGGCTCGGCTCGTAGAACCAAATCGCGTGGCAAACGAATCCGCTTGACCTGTTCTTTGAGATCGTCCAGAGACGCGCATTCCAAAAGCCGTCCCGCCTGGATGAAGGCGACGTCCGACGCGATCCGCTCGATGTCCGTCACGATATGGGTTGATACCACCAGCGTCTTTCCGTCTCCTGCCAGGAAGTCGCTTAACAACGAAAGGAGTTGCCGCCGAGCCGCCACATCCAGCCCCGAGGCTGGTTCGTCGAGCAACAATAGGTCAGATCCCTGGCAGAGTGCTAGGAAGAGCATCAACCGACGGTGCTGTCCCTTTGATAGGTTCGAGATTCGTTCTTTGTCGCGGATTTCAAACAAGTCACGCAGCTTTTTCTCTCGAGCACTGTCCCAGTTGGGATAAAAGTTCGCGTGAAATTGCACAAGCCGGCCGACTAGCATCCAGGGCGGCAGGATCGGCTGCTCTGACACGTATCCGATTCGGCCTCGGGTCTGTGGCCGCATCGCCCACGCATCTTCTCCCAGCACCTGACATGTCCCGCGCGTGGCAGGTGTCATGCCCAGGCACATACGAAGGGTGGTGGATTTTCCCGACCCGTTTGGGCCCAAAAAGGCGCAAGCCGAACCTTGGGGAATCTGCCAGTCCAGACCTGCGACCGCCTGTGTGGTCCCGTACAGTTTGGTCAGGCCCTTCGCTTCCAATACGTTGTTCATTTTTTCTTCTCCTTACTCCGCGGTCGCAACTTCGCCAGCTCCTCCTGTAGGAAGGCGAGCAGTTCAATTTCGGACAAACCCAAGCGACGACCTTCGATCGCCATCTGACGAGCGGCCTGGGTCATCAAGTTGGAGAGCGCCTGTGGATGGATCAACTGCATCCCATCGGCCACAAAGGCGCCTTGTCCTTGCCGCCGTACAATCAGGCTCTCGTTCTCCAGTTGATCGTATGCCTTAACGACTGTTGTGGGATTGATTCCAAGGTTCCCAGCCAACTCGCGAACGGAGGGCATTCGATCGCCGGGGCGAATGGAACCCCGCAAAAACGCTACCTTTACCTCGTCAGTGATCTGACGGTAAATGGGTACGCCGGAACTCGGATTTAGGTGGATATGCATAATTTTTCCTAGGTGTATGATGTCATATCATACAGCACAAGCACCAAGCAGTCAAATTGTTTTTAGAATCTTTTTCCTGAAATGATGATATTGCGGGCCTCTGCCGCCCTCGAAGCAGGCCATGCCCGTGGCCTGCTTCGAGGTTGCCTACAAAACATGTCCAAATCGTGCGCAAACGTGCACGCGCTATGTCTTGGGCGTGCATGGCTCAAGCTCAAAAGTAAAGCGGTTTTGCGCCGCTGGATTGGGCGCTGGTGTGTCGGTGGTGTGGGCTGCTGTGTGGGCGCGGGTGGGGGAGCCGGTGGGTGCGGCGATGTAGGCGAGGGCGTGGCTGGTGGTGGGGCGGTGGCGCAGGCCCGAGCGGTACGGGGGGCGGGGCCAGTCGTGTGAGCGCGGGTGTGTCGATGGTATTTCGCCGGCGTGGACGGTGGCGTAGGCGGTGGTGTGGGTCTGGGTGTGGGCGGCGATGTGCTGCTGGCGTGAGCCGCGATGGAGTCGCGGATGCGAGCCGCGGTGTATCCGGCGGTGGGTTGGTGGCGTGGGCCGCGGTGTAGTCGAGGACGTGGCTGGCGGTGTGGTGGTGGCGTAGGCGCGGACAGCGATCGTGATGTGGTTGAGGATCTAGGATTCGAACCTAGACTACTTGATTCAGAGTCAAGCGTGCTACCGTTACACCAATCCTCATCGGCTTGGCCCGTAGGGAAACCGGAATTTTAGGATATGCGGGCGGGTTCGTCAAGCGTGCTTTGCGTTGGGGTGAATTTTCCTTGCACGGGTTTCCCAACTTGTTATAATCCAACGCTTTGGACTAGTTTGCCGCTAGCGTAGCTCAACGGTAGAGCTTCCGCCTTGTAAGCGGACGGTTGTGAGTTCGATTCTCACCGCTAGCTCCAGATACACCCAATTGGGGAGGTTCCCGAGTGGCCAAAGGGGACAGACTGTAAATCTGTTGCGTTACGCTTCGCAGGTTCGAATCCTGCTCTCCCCACCAGGCTTTTCGGGGCTCACGGACCATTTCTTGTCTTCGTAGGATGAATCGACCGTGAAGAGCTTTATAAACGTCTTCCAAGCTTTGGCCTTGAGCTCGCTGGCTGGGGTCGCGGTTTTTCTGTCGTCTGCTCCGGCCGCGTGGGCGGGGGTGCCGACGATTTCGGTCGAACAGATGAGCCCCCTGATCGATGGGGCCAATGAAAAAGGCACCCGCTTCCGGGGGTACGGACTGACGGTCTTTGAGGGTACCGAACCGGAGCGGTTTGAGGTGGAGTTCCGCTCGATCCTGTGGAACCATGAGGGCAAGGAACATCGCTATCTGGTCAAGCTGACCGACAGCCCGAACCGGAAAGAAAAGATCCTCGCGAAGGCGACGATCGTGTCGGGCATGAGCGGCTCGCCAGTCTATGTCACAGTGGGTGGGAAGGATAAGCTGGTCGGCGCGGTCTCTTTCGGCTTCCCCTTTGCGAAGGAGTGGCTCGGCGGGGTAACGCCGATCGAGTACATGCTGGCCATCGGCGAGCGCCCGCTGGAAAAGCGAGAGGACCTGTGGGACAAGGCGTCCGCCGAATTACCCGGCGGGGCGCAAAAGATTTCGACGCCGTTGTATATCTCAGGCTTCGCACCCAAGGCGATGGGCCTGGTGCGCAAACAATTTCAAGGCACCAGTATCGTACCCATGGCCGGCGGCGGAAGTTCGGGGCATTTGGCCGAGAAGTACAAGGACGTGACCCTCAAGCCGGGCTCGGCCATCGGTCTCCAGTTAGTCAGCGGCGATTTCGACTGGACCGCCGCGGGCACGGTGACTTGGGTCGATGGAGACAAGATCCTGGCCTTCGGCCATTCCTTTTACGACCTGGGGGAAGCAGCCTATCCGCTGACGACAGCCTACGTGCAGGCCGTGATTCCGGTGCTGCAGACTTCCTTCAAATTATCTTCGCCGATCCGGCCGGTGGGCTCTTCCACACAGGACCGCAACGCCGCGGTCGCCGGCCTGCTGGGCAAAACCGCCAAGATGATTCCCGTGCGCTACGTCGTTCGAAATATCAAACAAGAAAAAATCCAAGGGCGCAAAGTCGAAGATGTGTACAACGTAAACGTTGCCAACGACAACTTGTTCAGTCCCTTCTTAATGCGCATGGTGTTGGCAAACGTCCTGTCCCTGAGCGAGCCGGGCGCGAAAGACAATACCGTTTTCATCAAGACCAAGATCAAGTTCAAGGGATACGAGCCGATCGAGATCGACGACGCGTACTATAATTTCGGAGAGGCTTTCAACTCGAACATTTTCAATCCAGTCGCCGCAGTAACCAGCAACCCGATGAAAAAGGTCGCCTTGGAGAGCCTCGACGTGGAGATTTCCATCGACCACGACTTCAAAATCGCCTACATTGCCGAGGTCCGCACCGATGCGAAAAAAGTCAAGCCCGGCAAAATGATCGACGTGGCGGTGACCCTGGCCAGTTACAACCGAGACAACTGGGTCGCAAATATCAAAGTCCCCATCCCGGCCGATATTCAGCCCGGAACCCAAACGATCAATATTTACGGAGGCGGCAGCGTCGGCTGGCTGACCGACCTCAAGGCCTTCTATGGAATCGGTGTGAAGTCGGTCGAAGACATGCTGGCATTGTTCCGCGAACGAATCCGCGGCGACGCAATCGTCTCGGAAATGGTCTACCCCACCGTGGGCATTCGTGTGCACGGCAAGGTCTATCCGAACATACCCGACACTGTTCGATGGACCCTGATGGAAAACAATGAGCTGGAGGTCAGTGCGGCTGAACAGGCCGCGCGGCACTTCACCATTATGGACTGGGCCGTCTACGGCGGCGGTGTGATTCAAATCGAAGTTGAGGAATAACCTAGACAAGGGATCATAACCATGCGAGTCATTATTCAATTGTTCTGTCTGTCCTTTTTGATCCTCGTCTCCGGATCCGCGGCCATGGCCGTGACCGCCCAACAGTGGGTCACCCAGGACCAAGACGGTTTCGCGAAGGGCAAGATGGATGGGCTTGTGATCAACTCCGATGGCGAGCTGATCGCCGCTCCAAAATACGAGAAGGTCCAAACCGACGAAGTCGCCATCTGGTGCAGCGTGACCACGCCAACCGGGGAAACCTATTTCGGCACGGGTAAGACCGGCAATATCTACAAACTGGACGGCAAGAAAATCGTGCCCGTCGTCAAGAACACCGGCTTTGTCGTAACAACCCTCGCGGCGGACAACAAGGGCAACGTCTACGCCGCATCCCTGCCGGGCGGGCGGATCACCCGAATCGAGCCCAACGGCAACAGCAAAGTCCTCGCCACACTGGAGGTGTTATATATCTGGTCCCTCCAGTGCGATTCCAAGGGCAACCTCTACGCCGGAACCGGACCCGCCGGCCGACTGTTTCGCGTGACCGAAAAGGGCAATCCGGTACTCTTATACGACTCCGAAGCGGATCACATTTTTTCCCTCGCAATCGATGCCAAGGACAACCTTTATTTCGGCACCGCTCATGGCGCGACACTGCTGAAAATTCGCGCCGAAGATGCGATGAAAGAAAAGGTCAAGGCCCAGGTGGTCCACGACTTCGATGGCAGTGAACTCAAAGCGATTCAACCGGTGGGCGACGCCCTTTACGTCGCAGTCAACAAGACCCGAGACGGCTCTGCCGAGGAGGTCGCTTCCGCCTTATACGAAGCCGCGGAGGACATCGACGAAGAAGACGAAGGCATCGCGCCGGAATCCTCCGGAACCGGCGGAATGGTCTACAAGTTGGCCGCCGGAAGCCGAAAACCCGAGCGCGTGACGAAATCCGGCGAGTCCTTCATCTTGGGCATGAAGGTCGATAATGCTGGCGATGTCTTTATCGCCGTCGCCGGGGACGGGATGATCCGCTATTCCGCCCGGACCCTGACCCGCGCCAAAATCGAGATCCAGGAGAAGCAGGTCCTGACCATGGACCTCAAAGCGGGCAAGCTCCATATCCTAGGCACCTCCGGCCCGGGTGTCCTGTATTTCTCGCAGCCGTCCGTGAAGCCCGCACCCAACTATACCTCCCAAGTCTTCTCCTCCGGTGTCCCCGCCAAGTGGGGCAACTTGGCCTGGGACGCGCACGGCACCCTCAAGATGGAAGTCCGATCCGGAATGACCCAAGCGCCTGACGAGACCTGGACTCCCTGGAAGGCCCTGGCCGGCTCCGGCGAAGCGGCAGCCACGGGCCAGACGCCGTATATTCAGTACCGGGCGACGTGGCCGGAGAAAGAACCCCAGAACGCCGTGCTCCGACAGGTGGAGCTGTCCTATATCGAAGCCAACGTTTCGCCTAAGATGAAGGAAATTTCCGTCGGCACCGGGGACAAGGGGTCCAAGAGTTCAAGGAAGAGCAAGTCCTCTTCGCCCACCGTCAAGGTCCGTTGGAAGGCGGACGACGACAACAAGGACACCTTGGGCTATCGGATCTACTATCGCCTCTCCAGCGAATCGAACTGGAAACAACTCAACCCGGACAAGCTGCTGACCAAGACCGATTACCTTCTGGAGAAGCAGAAGTTCCCGGCGGGCGAATACGTATTGCGGATCGAGGTGACCGACGAGGCCTCCAATCCCGGCGAACGGGCGCTGGCCGATACGCTGGAATCCAAACCCTTTGTCCTGGACAGCGACCGGCCCACGGTCACGCTCGCCAAGATCGTCCCGGTCGAAAACGAAAACGCCGTGCTCCTGACCGGCAACGCCGCCGATGGGATCAGCACCATTGCAAGCATCGAATATTCCATCGATGGGCAGGCGTGGAAGTCCTTGTTTCCCAGCGACGATATTTACGACAGCAAGACCGAGCCGTTTACACTGAAGATCGCGGTCGAAGAAAAGGGGGCACATGGCGTGGCCATTCGCGCCACCGATGCCCAAGGAAATACAAGCGTCGTGCATGGCTCCTTTCAAACCCAATAATTCGTGAGCAAGAGGGTTCGCCAAACGAAGATGGACACGGCGATTCACATTGAGAACCTTGTAAAGGTCTACAAGGATTTTTGGGGACGCCAAAGCGTCCGAGCGGTCAATAACGTCAGCTTGTCCGTTCGGAGAGGCGAGATCTTCGGGCTGGTGGGCCTCAATGGCTCGGGCAAGACGACTACCATGAAGATCTTGCTGGGTCTGTTGTATCCCACCTCCGGCACGGTCTCGGTCTTGGGCAAGCCGCCCACCGACACGCGTAAAAATGCACGGATCGGTTTTCTTCCCGAAGAATCCTTCTTCTATCGCTTTCTCAACGGCATGGAGACCCTGGACTTCTTCGGCGCCCTGTACGGCATGCCGCGGCGTGAGCGCCGACATCGGGCCGAGGAACTCATCGAGCGTGTCGGCCTGTCTCATGCCAAAAAGCGGCGTCTCAAGAGCTACTCCAAAGGAATGCTGCGCCGTATCGGAATCGCCCAGGCGCTTCTCAACCGGCCGGAACTGATCGTCCTAGACGAACCCACCTCTGGCCTGGACCCCCTGGGCCGTGATATGGCCCTGGAGATGATCACCGAAGCGCGAGACTGGGGCGCGACGGTCGTGTTGTGTACGCACCTGTTCGAACAAGTCGGCGGCCTGCTTGACAGCGTCGGCGTGTTGCACAAGGGCCGCCTGTGCGGTCGCGCGGACTTCTCGGACGGGCAGGTCCAGCACGAGGACGGGCGTATGGAATTGGCCGATTACTTTCGGCAACGGATTGGGCCGGTGTGATGGAAAAGATCCTGGCCGTCGCACACAATACCTTCCGGCGATGCTTCGCTGCGAAGACTCTTGTGTTGATTCTGCTTCTGTATATCGGCATCCTTGCGTTTACCGCACGGGTGGACGTGGTGGATGAAGAGGCGAACCGCGTCGCGCTGGTCGGCAATACCGCCCAGGGAGCGGCGTGGCTCCTGACTGCGCTGGCCACGGTCTTGCTGGGCGCCACGTCCCTGTCGGGCGAGATCGCAGACCGCACGATCTATTACGTGATGACGCGCCCGGTGGCTCGATCGCAGATCCTTGCGGGAAAGATCCTGGGTCTGTGGGGCGTGGCCCTGACATTGCTGATCCCCATGCAGGCGATCGGCTATGGCGTCGTGCGCTCCATCGGCGACCGGCTGCCGGCGGATGCACAGCCCTATGCGGTGTATCGCCAAGTCCTTGCGGCCGATTTCAACTCGGGAACCACGGCGAAGGACGGCATGCTCCGCTATGGCGCCGGCGAAGCGGC
>JAJDCN010000321.1 GCA_029260815.1 Planctomycetota bacterium | reverse complement strand
CGCCCAGCGCCGACTGCCAGGCGTCGTCCGAAACCAAACCGCCTTTGGGAGGGATAAACAACATGGCAAGCATGCCGATGCCTCCCTCTTTACGGTCTGCTTGCACCGTAATGGCATTGGTCCCTTTGCGCAGCTTGCCGCCCACTTGGAACTGACGAGCAAATCGGTGATCCTTCCCGCCTCCCAGTTTCTCTTTGTTGAGCCAGACCGAGTAGTCGCCGTCCGCCGACACCGTCAGGGACGCGAGCTTGGGAACATTGTCCAGCTCGAAGGTTCGCTTGAAGCGCACCGGCCCGCCCTTGTGCTCCGGATGCCCGATCCACCAAGCTCCGTAGGACAGATTCAGTTGGGCCCCCCACCAATCGGGCACCGGCTCGTCAAAGGCCGGGTCCTGGGTTAGCAGCCGCTGGAACTCTCGCACCGCTCGTTCGCTCAGCCACGGAGCCTCTGGAGCGTTGGTCTTTTCAGCGAGGGCGATATTCGGGCCGAGACTGCACAGCAATCCGACGAGCAGAAACAAGAGCATGACGCGTTGCATCTATCCCCTCCTTAACATTGTGCGGATACGAACGGGGCGTAGGCCCTCAGAAGGAACCTGGCGATTCCGAACCATATTGCAACGATGGCCCCTGTTTGAGTCGTTTAAGCAGGCAGTGTTTGTTACTCTGCAGATTCCATACTAAATGTACCCGCCTTAAGGTCAACATCAAGCGAATTTTCTACGGTTACTCCGGTTTTTTCGTAGCGAAGAGAGTCAGGAGCGCGGCGGCGATATGACTACCGAGTGGCGCGGGATTTCATTTTCGATCTTGAGAAGCGGAATCGTTCAAGCCATAGGAGGGTGTGTCCATTTTGGCAACAGAAGAAGATGTTGCATTGGAACCTCAAGAAGGTTAGAAGTAGAATGCTGGTCGTTTGCGTAAGTCCTGGAGCGTAATCTATTTATACGCCCCTGAACGACTCCAGGAGAGCCTAATTGCGCGGAGCCGAATCAGAGAGGTTTTCGCTCGGTTATTTGGACGGGTCGATGCAAGGGAAGAATCATCCCTGTACCCTGGGGTTTTCAGTGAGTAGATTCTGAGCGGGAGATGATTGACGTGTCGGAAGAGATGGGCCGATTTACAAAGGGGCAGGAGTGGGCGGAGATGTATCGCTTCTCTCCTGACGCAATGCAGGCGTTTGTAGCGTTAAGTAACGATCTGACGGCGGTCCATCTGTCCGATGAGCATGCGAAGAGCCTGGGATATGAGGGACGGATTGTTCATTTGTTGCATGTGGCGATGCCCTATTCGCGCATCCTCGGTATGCAGGTGCCCGGTGACCGGAAGGTAATTCATCAACTGCAGGTCGATGCCGTAGCTCCGGTTTACGAAGGCGATATGTTAACCTACCGTGTGGAGGTCGACCGGATCTCCGAAAGCGTACAGACGGTTGTGCTAAAGCTGTCGGCAACGAACCAGGAGGGCAGGCAGGTGAGCCGCGGGCGGGCGACACTCACGTTTCGGGACCGAGTTGATGGGAAGAGATAAATGTCGACCTATTCAACGGTAGAGCGGTTCGAAAAGGCTCTGTCCAAGGTGGCTCCGTATATGGCCCAAACGGTTCAAAAGAGCCGTGGATATGCGCCGGATTGGGAGGCGGAGTTTGAAGAGGTGTTGTCTCGACTCTTCGGTTCCGACGACCAGGCGCTGGCCGAGGCGGCGCAAGGATACGTGGAGTTCTCGCTCGACGCTCTGCGCTTGCACAAACGGTTCGAGCGCGAAGGGGTCTATCTGCATAAGACCTACCAAGAAGTCGCCGAAGCCGTCTATCACAACGATGCGTATATGTTCGAGACCTACCTGCCCGGGATTCTTATGACCCAATACCTGTGGATTCATCACTATAGTCAGCTTCAGTTTTTTCGCCGCGTGTTTGGTCCGCACCTGACCGGGCGATTTGCCGATGTGGGAGTTGGCACGGGATTCTTCAGCCGCCAGGCATTGGCCCACAACCGGTTGGTGCGTGGCGACGGCTATGACATCAGCAAGGCGTCTTTGCACTATGCCCGCCGCCAGATTGACGCGTTCGACTTTGGAGACCGCTGGACGGCGCACAAGCAGGACGTGCTCCGTACGCCGCCGAGCGAACGATACCCATGCGTGTTATCGGTGGAAGTGCTGGAGCATCTGGAAGACCCGCCGGCTTTCCTCGAGGTCTTGGCCGGAATGACACAACCAGGGGGGCATGCGTTTGTCACCGCCGCCTTGACCGCCCCGGAGGTGGACCACATCTACCTGTACCGCGACTGCGCGGAAGTGATCCACCAGTTGCAGCAAGCAGGGTTCGCCGTCCTTGCACATCAAGAAGACCTGGCCTACGCGCCCAAAGCCGACGAACCGGTGCCTCGGTCCGCAGCTTTCTTTTGCCGACAGGAGAATTGATGGATCTAGACCAACAAGCAAAGTTAACCGAAGTGTTTCGGACCGTTTTCAACGACCCTGATTTGGAACCGCACGAGGAGATGACCGCCCAGGACGTTCCCGATTGGGACTCATTCAATCACGTCTACCTAATTACGATGATTGAAGAACAGTTCTCGGTGTCGCTCACCACGAAAGAGGTGAGTCGGTTTCAGAACGTTGGAGACCTGATACAGCTGTTGGATTCGAAGCTGAACTAGAAGCCATTTCATAAGTTCCTTTCGCCGCGGCCATCGGCAAGCGGGCCTTCATGATTCGCGCGAAGTCTTCGGAAAACCGGAGTGCCGCATCCGCGCGCAAATGGCTGCCGTCGTGACTGCGATACGACTGAGCCTCTGTCCGGATCCAGCGTCCTCCTGCGCGGGCGAATTTCTCGACAAACGCCGCCTCATCGAATCCGCTGTATTGATTCTCGATCGCCAATGTGGTTTCCGGTACCGGCGGGCGGAAACCGTAGACCAGGATCCCTTCCTGGCTCCATGCGGAGACGGCATTGAGCACGATCTTCACCAACTTTGGATCGACTTGATTGTTGACGAACCGCTTTCGGTAGGTTTGTTCGGAAGCCCGCGGGTTTTCCGGGTCGCGTCCTAGAACAACCGAGCCGTCGGGACAAAATCGGGCATAGGTCAGCGTCTTTTCCAGCCCAAGATCGCGCAACGTCCGGTTCCATTGATAGGGCCTCAGGAAATGAAACATCCCTCCCAGGTAAAGATGCTGGTTTGTTTCGACAACGCCCTTTTCGGCATAGACGGTGTACGTGTTTCTCTTGTGCGTCAGCGGCGTCATGGCAGACGGATTGATGTCCAACACGATCACCGGCTGCAGACTGTTCGGGTCCAGTAACGACCGGGTGTGGCGCAGATAGGCCTCACTCAAGCCGCAACCGAGAAAGCCGAAGTTGGCAATCCGGTGATTCGCCAGCACCTCTTTCATTTTGGTCGGTCGGAGGGAGGCGAGAATTCGAGAATCTCCGGCCAAAACGATGTCGTAGTCGGCTGACCATCGCATCTTGCGCGACCAAAACAGCTCTTCCGGCATACCCGAACGTTCGTCCACCGGGCGGATCAGGCCGCCGAGGATCGTGAATACAATGGCCAGTACAACGGTCCAGGCAATTCGGTGAGTAGCCATGTGTGTTCCTAAAATTGGAAATAGATGAACGCACTGCCGGGCCCACGCAGATAAATGCAGCCCGCAATCATCAACCCAACCACCGCAGGATCAAGCTGGGCTCGCCAGCGCCTATGCATCCAGGCCAGCTGATCCAGCTTCAAAAAGAAATAGGCCTCGCGCAAGATGGACACCGACATCGCGACTAAGGCAATTTCGGAAATCGTCCAGATGGGCCAGAAATTGAGCAACCGGAAGTTGAACAGGGTTCCGATAATTTCAAGAGCCCGACCCAGCGAGGGCGAGACAAAGACAACCCACGCGACCCAAATCTGCGCCAACAATACGATGGAGACGGCGATCCGTCCAAACGGGAGTCGGCGCAGTCGGGCCGGCCAGTTGGTGACCTGCTCGAAGTGCATATAAAATGCCATCAACCCTCCCCACGCCACGAACTTCCAGGCGGCTCCATGCCAGAGCCCGGAAATCAACAACGTCACCCAGAGGTTCGGATGACCGAGAATCGATGTACGTTGATGCCCCTTGAGCGGGCGATAAATGTACTTGCGATACCATGGCGAAAGTGTCAGAGGAACGTAGATATAATCCTGGAACCAGCCAGTCAGAGAAATGTGCCAACGCCCCCAGAAGTCCTTGAAGCTCGAAGCAATGTAGGGATGGTTAAAGTTCAACGGAAAGTCGTATCCCATCCAGCGAGCCAGACCCCGAGCGATATCGCTATACCCGCTGAAATCGCAATACACTTGCACCGCAAACATCGTGGCCATGACCCACCAAAAGGGCGAGGAGCCGACTACGCTATCCGCCTGAAAAGCCTGGCTGACCACCGGAGCCAAATTGTCCGCGATGACCACCTTCTTAAAAAGGCCGTGAGTAATCAAACGCAACCCATCCCATCGCTGCGCTTCGCTCGTCGGTTGCTCTCGCGTCAACTGGGGCAAAAGATGAGACGCCCGGATAATCGGTCCGGCCACCAACTGGGGGAACAAGGATAGATAGGCAAAATAGTGGAGCGGATTTCGCGTCGGCTTGATCTTTTCCCAATACACATCGATGGTATAGCTCATCGATTGAAACGTGTAAAAACTGATCCCGATCGGAAGCGTCAGATTGTATGGGCCGAGTTGATGTGACGTCGAGGCCCAGCCAAACAGTGCGTTCAGGTTCCCCACAAGAAAATCAAGATACTTGAAAGCGACAAGAACCCCGACATTTCCGAGAATGGAGATAGCCAGAAACAGCCTTCGCATACGGAAAAATCGCTCGATCGCCAAGCCGGCGAAAAAGTCGAGAAACCCGCTAGCCAAGAGAAGAAAAAGGAACTCCCAGCGCCACCAGCCGTAAAACAGAAACGAAGCCGCCACCAGAAAAAGCCACCGGCTCGCGTTTCTCTTGCGCATCAGAGGCCACGCACAGAAAAAGAGCGCGGCAAAGACTAAGAAGGTAAACGAATGAAATAACATTAACGATTATCCCGCAGACGTTGTCTCGGCCCTACCTATTTGTTCATGCCTGTTCGCCACGACATCTCCCAGGCGCAGTCCAAATAGACCGGTCAAGAATTCAGTCAATCTCCCGCGTTCTGCAATAATCCTCTTATGGAGGCACTAATACGCCTATAGGAGCAACCCTAGAACCGATAGGGATAATATCGGTCGTTCAACAAAGCTTCTGAAGACTTCCTATTTGCGGCTCCCATCCATGCAAAAAAGTCCGGCTATTCGCCATCCTCGGACTTCAGTTCGCTCGGATTTTCTGCATACGGAGAGCCTGGGCGAAGTCCCGACGCAACGGGAAAGTTTACCATTGCTCATGAGTAGCTCCTTTTGTCTGATCTGATGTAAAAAACCGATTTCAAACTCAGACCAGCTTAAAGGGCTGCCCATTCATCTTGCAATGTTACGAAAGCGTCCTACGTTATTTGTTAGAGCAAGCGTGCGGTTGTTCGAGGAGGGTTTGGCACGGGGAGGGTCCGGGTTGTTTCCACGCAACCCTTGTTTTTCACTGATTTCGTTTTATTTGAAAGCAAAAATCAGTCTTCCGTTTTTTCGTCGTTCGAATTTTTTCCCTGGTCGGATTGTGATTTTCGGAGCAACTCGGCGACTTCGGCATGGCCATTCTTCTCCGCCCAGTCGAGTGCCGTCATGCCGTTTTGATCTTCGACATTTACTTTGCTACCGGCCTCAAGAAGCAGTCGAACGATCTCAAAATGGCCTCTCTGCGCCCCAATTTGAAGAGCGGTTCTTTGACTTGTGCCATAGAACTCGTTAGAGTTTGCACCCGCCTCAAGCAAGAGCCGTACAACCTCGGGATGCCCACTATCGATTGCCAGGAACAGGGGCGTTTGGTCATTGTCGGTACGATCACTTACGCTCTTCATAGATTTCAAGAGAATATGAACCGCTTGTGTATTCCCGCGATCTGCTGCAAGGTGTAGAGCATTTCGACGCCCCCAATCAAAGTAGTGAGGCTCGGCGCCATTCTTAAGAAGGAATTGGACCGCCTCACTCCAACCTTGTTCAGCAGCGATGGCCAATGGTGCCTTTCCCTCGCCGCCTTTTTGAAGAAGCAAGCTGGGAGTGCGCTTGAGTAGGCGTGTGCTTGTACCCCAATCTTTCGCATCCAAGGCTTTAAGGAAAGCAGGAAACGTCTTGAGTTTGATTTCTTGATACTCCTGCAGTAATCGAACCATTTCGCGATTCTCGGATTTTGAGGCTCCTTCCAGTGGCGTAATTAGGCCGTGCCTGGGTGTGTCGACATCAATACCGTGTCGCAAGAGCATTTGAGCAATCTCTAAATGATTGAAGCACACAGCATAACCAAGAGCAGATTGGGCTTCGGGTTGGTACTGGCGAACCTTTCTGCCAAAAAGGTCGGGTTC
>JAJDCN010000033.1 GCA_029260815.1 Planctomycetota bacterium | reverse complement strand
CCGCTTGGAGTCCAACACTGCGACAGCCTCGTCGGGTTCGACCGGCGGAATCGTCACAACGATGTCGTCGCTCCACTCGCCGGCCCCACCGGGAAAGATCAAGCGCAGCCGGTAGTGGTAGGTTGTGCCCGCTCGAAGGTTGAAGTCAGGACGATAGTGGCCGGATGCAGCCGAAGCCGTGTCACGCACCAGTGGTTTGGCGGAAGGTTTTCCGCCGTCGTCTCCGTAGATAAACACCTGTACGTTGGAAGCATTTTTTTCGGGCCGCCAGGCGATCGCCGGGCGGAGAGTGCGGTTTCCGGAGGGTGGCAGGATGATCGGCAGGGGCAACGCGACGAGAATCTCTTGCGGGCGGGACCAATCGCTCACGTAGTGGTCCTGAACGGCTCGAACCCGCCAGAGGTATTGCACGCCCCGGTCTAGGCCCGCTTCGATCCGGACGGTTGCGGCATCCACTTGCCGATCGACTTCGGGAAAGTCCCAGCGGTCGGGCTGGGCGACCATGAGTTGGTACCGACGAATGTCCTGGACCGGCTCCCAGCCGAAAGCGAAGTCGGTCGGCACTTCCGACCCAGGCTGCGCAACAGGCGGCCGGATGCGGATCAAGAAGGATTGGACGGGCGACCAGTCGGCTCGGGACAGTCCGTCTGCTTGCGCGCGAACCCGCCAGTAATAGGTTTTGTGCTTTTCGATTCCAGGTCCCAGGGGATAGCGGTCCTTCTCGATCGACGTCACGTCCAGGATCAAGCGGTTGAAGTTGTCGTCCGTGGCCACCTGGAGGTCGTAGGCGGTACTGCCGTAGACCGGCCGCCAGCGCAAGACCGGCGGCTCGTAATAAACTGGATTGGTTGCGGCGTTGCGTACCGGCGGAATTGGCAGTATCGAGCAGGCCGTCGGGGTCAGGCAGACCACAGCAAGCAGAATCGTCGCAAAGAGATTCCGATATCCGGTGGCCATGAGTGTGCGCTCTCGTTCGATTCTCATATTCAACGGCATCCTCTGCCGGTTTTCGATCGGCAGAGTTCGCCCGTCCGGTAGTTGCGACGCCTGCTTTGGGTTAAATCTTAAGCGAGCGTCGCTTGAATGGCAACGATTTTTCCAATGGCACGCGTCTTGCGAAGTGTCCAGCGTAAGGAACACCTGCTCGTAGAGAAATGCAAGGCAAATGATACTGATCCATCGAACACTTCTGACCGGCCTGTCGCTCCTGGCGGCCTGCTCCTGTTTGCAGCTTGATCCGTCGTCGGGCAACCCAACCGGTCCGCCGGACAGGGAAACCTATGATCCGGCCGTTCCGCACGACGCGGGCGCCGTCAATCTCCAGGTAGAACGGGACATCATTCGAGGGATTCGCCAGCACACCTTCTCCGAGATCGGCGCTGATGTGGACCCGGAAGTTTCCATCGACGGCAAACGATTGTATTTTGCTTCCACGCATCTGACGAATCGGCACGACATTTTTTACAAAGACAAAGATTCATCCACAATCACCCAGGTCACCTCCAACCCCTGGGACGATCGATCTCCAAAGGTCTCGCCCGACGGCCGGTGGCTCGCTTTCGTATCGAATCGGCGTGGCAACTGGGATATCTACATGGTCACCACCGGCCCCTCGGGTCGCGAAGTCCGCTTGACCAATGACGACTCCGATGAGATCCATCCCTCCTGGTCGCCCGATGGACGCATGATCGCGTACTCTTCGCGCAATCGGCGGTCAGGCCAGTGGGAAATCAAGATGCTTGACCTTCGCACCAAGACCACCGCAATGTTGGAGGGAATCTCCGGTCTGTTCCCCGCCTGGAGCCCGGACGGAGAAAAGATTGTCTTTCAGCGCGCGCGCGGGCGCAGCCCCGAGTGGTACGCTTTGTGGATCGTCAACGTGGATGGGACCGAGCTGACCCAGCTGGTCTCCTCCCACGAGTGGGCCGCCATCAATCCCGCCTGGACACCCGACGCCAAGCACGTGTTGTTCTCCACGGTGGCCAAAAGCCCCGAGATGCGGGACTACGAGATGACCGCGGACGACATTTGGATCGTCAACATCGACGGTACGAACCTGACAAAGTTGACCGCCGGGATTGAGGCGGAGTGGGATCCCACCTTGGGGCCCGACGGGCGCGTCTATTTCTGCTCTACCCGCTCGGGGTTCAAGAATATTTGGAGCGCGGAGCTGCAACTTCTGGACATTACCCACATGGAGCCTTCCGGCGGCAAGGTCTTGCCGGCCGTACAGATCCGCTCCCGTCCGAGCACGAAAAACATGACGGACGCTCCGGTGCACCTCACCGAAGATTTCGACCTGATCGACGAGTTGGACAACTTGGAGACGGAGGCGCCACAGACACAATAAGTCGACTACCCCCTCTCGACTGCCGGCCGACCCTTCCCCCGGGTCGGTCGGCGCTCTTCTACCACCTATACGCATCCGCCTTTACGAAGAAAGGGCCCGTCAGGAAGACGGGCCCTTTCTGTTTTAACCGTTCTGCGACCGGTGTTAGGTCAGCAGCGTCAGAATCGTCTGCGGTACCAGATTCGCCGATGCAAGCACCGACGTACCGGCTGCAAACAAGATCTGCGTCCGGGTGAACTCGGCGGTCTCGGCCGCAAAGTCCAGATCGCGGATTTCACTCTCCGTCGCCGTCAAGTTCTCCAGGGCGATGCCCAAAGAATTGATGTTCGACTGGATCGTGTCAGCCTCGAAGGCTCCCAGGAACCCGCGCAATCCATTGATGTCGGCGATGGCCGCGTCCAGGACTCGCACGGCGTTCTCTGCGTCTGTGGACAGATCATTGGCTCCACCGGAAAGGATGGAGGACAAGAACCCTCCAGAGCTCACGCCGGCAGTGCCCGATCCCAGCGTCCGAACAGCGGATCCCAGGAACTCTGAAGACACGTTGGGAAGTCCCAAGGTCGTCAGGTCTGAGGAGCGCGGCTCGATGTTCAATTGGAAATCGAGTCCGGACTTCTGGACCACAAACGCCAATGGCGATCCACTGGCCGTTGCCGCCGTATTGTCGGCGACGGTCAGCTCCGCGGTCAGGAATGAGGACGTGATCGAGATGTTGTTGCCATCCGTCTCGGCCCGAGCGCCGTTGACGATGACGCTGATGTCACCACCAGTTGCGTTCAGCTCGCCACCGGCCGTCACGTCGGCGAAGGTGCCTGCCGTGCCGGAGGAGACGAAAGCCGTCAGCGTACTGCCGGAAACAACCTCGAAAGCGACCTTCTGGTTGGCGCCAAAATCTTCGCTCACAAAGCCGATGATATTGGCGGCTGCCTCGGTACCGGCGGCTCCGGATGCCAACACCGCGTAGACGCCCGTGTTGGAGCGGACCGCGTTAACCGCGGCCATGACGTCCTGGGTGGACGCGCCGGACGCGACAAAGATCTCCTCGGTTCCCAGGTTGCCTGTGATGCGGAACACCTGGGTTCCCGATGCGGTCGCCACGCCCGTCGATCCACTTCCGATTCGGAAGTTGACCCGAGCACGCGTCGCCGCTGCAGTGACCTCCACGTTGAACGTCTTGGCGGTCGCACCATTGAAATCGGCGCTGCGCACATTCAAATCAGCGATCGACGTCGACTGTGACGTGACGTTAAACCCACTGCTTCCGTTCAGCAAGCTGGTGGAACCGAAGCGCGTGGTCGCTGCGATTCGATCGATCGAAGAGATCGCCGAATCGACGGCGTCCTGCTCGGCCGCGACCTGCTCGGCGGAGGTTCCGCCCGTGTTCAGGGCGAAGATGGCCGACTCGCGGATCTTGACCAACAGGTTGCTCACCTCGGTCAGCGCCGCGTCTGCGGTACCGACGAGATTCGAGGCGAACTCACTGTTCTCCAGGGCCTGCTCCAGGGATCCGATCTGGGCTCGCAGCTGCTCTGAGATGACCAGCCCGGCCGGATCGTCCGAAGCTCTGTTGATCCGAAGACCGGTCGACAGTCGCTCCAAGGAGCGGCTTTGAAACCGGTCGGCGATCCCCAGGTTCCTCAACGCGGCGGTCGCGTTGATGTTCGTGTTAATTCGAAGACCCATACGTTAAATCCTCCATGAAATGTTTCCAGGCATCCATGCCTGGAATCGTTTTGATCGGGCCAGTGCCCGATCGCTCCTGCGCTCATGTTTTCGGTGACGGCGCTGCCGGATCACCACGCATGAGGACGCGGTCTTCCATGTACGATTTCCCGTGACGACGCGGACTCTCCGCGCGATCGTTGCGCAAACAGCCACCGCATGCGCGGGCGGCGGGCCGCAACGGCTCGGGTGCGCACGACGAGGCCTGCCAGGGCCTGCCGGGCGCAAATCGATTCTCGATTTGATGGAGAGTAATTCGCGATTTCAGGACGCGGGTGCGGCGATGTCGCCGGTACCCTGCGGGCGCGATCAAAGCCGCGCCTGGACTCCCAATCGATTAACGGACCCGCACGTGGTCACGACAGGCGCCGCGACCGCCAACGGGCTTACCCCTCTACGTTTATTCTAGTTTTGCCATCCTCGATGCCAGTGGCAAGGAGGGGGGCTTCAACCGTTTCTTTTTGACGCTCTTCAATCGCGATCGCCCAGGTTTCCCGGAGCGAATTTAAGACTTTCAAGGCCTCGTCGATCAGGCCGACCTCTCGTTTGAGGCTGGCCTCCACGAGACGGAAGTAGGCGAACTTATACAGGCCGCACAAGTTGTTGTAGATCTCTTTGTCCATCGACTTGTCCATGGAACAGATCAACTCAAGCAGTATGCTTTGGGTGCGGTTGAGGCTGTGGTGCGAGGTCTCGAAGTCGCTTCGCTGCAAGGCATCCTTGGCTTGGTTGGAAAATCGGATCGCCCCGTCAAACAGCATCAGCATCAACTGTTCCTTATTGGCGGTTCGAACCTGAGCTTCCAGGTATTTCCGGGCCTCTGGCGAATTCATAAAGCCTCCCGTTTCTTTTCCCCGTTTGTCACTGTTGCTGCGCCGATAAGGCGGTCAACTGGCTCTGCAACCGCGACAAGGTCGCCTGAGACTCGCTCAAGGCGATCTCCATTTGCGTAAACTGCAGACGAAGCCGCTCCTCCTTGGCGGTGACGCGCTCCTCCAGGTCATCGATGGCGTCGTTGAGATTGTCAATTTTCTTGTCAACCCCGTTGGTGGCTGCCTTGAGCGAGCCGGTGGACGCGTCGGTTATGCTCGTTAGGAGGGCTTCCAACTGTTTGGCGATGCCCGGCGCCCCCCTGGCGTTGAGCGCAGAGCCGGTCAACACGCCGCCGGAATTCGAAATCGGATTGGAGAAGCCCAGTCCCGCGAAGGCCCGGCTGCTGTTGAGAGCGGTCACCGTAAGCGGGTTGGCCCCGGCCGTAGCGTCGGTCAAGACCAGGGACTTCGCATCGGAGGAAATCGACGCGGTGATCCGTCCGGCGTTGTCGTCGTCGTCGTTGATCGCATCCAGGACGTCCTGAACATCGAGGGCGCTGCTGAGGCTCACGTCGAAGGTGTTTCCATCCCGCAGGTGAATCGTAAAATCATCGCCTGACTGGTTGATCTCCACGCCCCGGCCGCTCTTCAGATCCGCCAGTTTGACCGTGCCGGTGATCGGCCGGAACTGTGTAAACAGGTCGACCATGCCGTCGAAATTGGCTTCTAGAACGGTGTTGAATGTTGATTGATCGAAGGAGAGGCTGCCGTTGGGCTGTATGCGAATCCCTACCTGCGCCAGGAGGCTGAGACTGGAGGGGACTCCGGTGACCGATGAGCTGATGGTGCCAAACAACCGGCTTCGGATGGAAGAGAGCGTTGTGTTGCCCAACAGCAATCCGGCCTGTTCGGTATCCACGTTGTAGTCGGTCAAATCGTCGATTGTGGAGATGATGTCGTTAAATGTCTCGACAAACTTCGAGACGTTTCCGGTGATCTGGGTGGTGTCCTGGCTGACTGTTACGGTCACCGGCGTGTTGCTGACGGACTGGAGCGTCAGGTCCAGGCCTGGGACCATGTTACTGACGGTATTGTCGCTGCTTGTGATCAGGATCGGGTCGTCCACAGCCGTGTTCGAGCCGAACAGCAGCACCGCATCCGCGGCGGCGGAGGTGGTGGTCATCTGCAGCGGACTCGTGCCTGGATCGACCAGAATTTCTCCGGCCTTGCCGGCATTCTTGCTGATGATGCTCAGTCGGTGCGGGGTCGGGCCCGTGCCGGTATTGATGATCGACGCCTGAACGTCGATACCCAAGTCGTTGATGGCACGGGCAACGTCTTCCAGGGTGTCGGTGGCGGAGATGGTGAGGGTATGTTCGAAGCTGCCGTCGACAAAATTGCTGGCGGTGGCCGTGGCGGTTCCCAGGATGTTCAAGTCCTTGGCAGTCGTACCGCCGTCGACCTCTTCGACCTTCAGCAGGGTCGTTCCCCCCGCGGTATCGGTAATCAAGAGGCCGTCTCCGTTGCCATTTACCGTCGCGGTTATGCCGGCGGCGCCACCGTTGATATCTGTCAGGGCATCCCCAATCGTCACGTCGCTGGCCTGGGACAGGTCGATGATGGTAGAAACGCCGACGCTATCGGTAATCTTGATCTTGCCGGCGAAGACCCCTTTGCCGGAGTTAAGCGAGTCCAACCGGGTGCCTTCGGAAATATATTTGATATGCGCGTTGGACCCGACCAATTCAGCGCCGTTTCCGGTGCCCTCGATGCCAATGTCCGCGGCTGCCGTAGACCCGTTGAGCGCGGTGACCGTGATATTCGAGGCCCCGCCGATGTTGTCCTTCAGCACGGTTCCTAGTCCCGACGCATTGACAGTAAATGTTGCACTGCCTCCGGCGGCAATCGCCTGGTTCTTGATCAGGTCGTGCAGATCGAACCCAGTTTTGATGTTGTCGAGATTGACATCAAAGGTCGTGACCCCATCAGCGAGTGTGACGCGGAAATCTGCAAGCCCTGCTATATTGCCCACGCCCGAGCCGCCATTGAAGTTCTTAAGCAGGACGTCGTTGATGCCAGCCAGGACGAGATCTCCGGTCAACACACCCCCGACGGCGGTCGCGGTCAGGCCCAAGTCGCTCGCAGCGGTTGAGCTGTTCAAGGCTGCCACGCTGAGGGCTCCCCCGACGGAGGCGTCTGTCAGCACAATGCTGCCGCCGGAGACGCTGGCAACCAGGTCGCCGGTATTTTCCGAGTCCGTGTTGATGGCATCGAGGACTTGTCCGACCGTCGTGGTACCGCTGACGTCCACGTCAATGGTCGATCCGTCGCGTTGGGTGATCTGGAAGTCGTCGCCCGTGGCCGAGCCAATACCCAAGCCGTCGTTGAGAATGCTCAAGGGCAATGCCGTGCCCAGTGTGTAGATATCCGTGCCGTTCGCAGTCGAGGCTGCGACATTGATCACCATGCCGAGGTCTGTGGCGGTTGTGTCGCCGCCGACGTTCTCGGCTTTCAGGTTGCTTGCGGTGGCTCCGTCCGATTGAATCAAGCCCAAGGATCGGCCTGAATGGAATGCTGTGACGTTTAGGGTGTCTTCTGCGTTGATCGCGTCGATGACGTCCTTGATGTTCAAGGCGGCACTTAGGTCGATGGTGGCTGCGGTGCCGTTGCGGTCGGTAATCTTGATGCTACCGCGATCAACCCCGGTTCCACCGTTAAGCTGGTCCAGCAAGGTCGCGCGGGAAACGCTCGCCGGCCCGGTTTCGATGCTGAAGCTGCCGGCGCCGACCGCCGTGGTGTCCGAGTCCGCGTAGCCTTGGGAGACCAGTTGGCTGGTTTGTGCCATTCGAGCCACGTTGAAGGTAAAGGAGCCCAGCGCAGACACGTTGGTTCCTGTGGCCATAAGGGCCGACTCGTTGCTGGAGGTGACTGATGTGGCACTGTAGGTCGTGGCTTGGCCCAGGACTGAGACGTTGGTCTGGAGCGACAACAGGCGCGCGGACAGATCGAGAAAGGCCGTTTGCTTAAGCTTCTCGCCTGCAACACGGGTCTGCAGCACGTCGATCGGCCGGCGCTCGATAGCAACGAGCTGGCTGATGATGTCGGAGGTATTTAGGCCTGATATCAGGCCGTCTATCGATAACGACATCGGACTTTTCCCTTATGATTTCGAGGGCCTACCCATCCATGGGAGCCAACTTCCGCCTGCTCCGTCAGGCGGATCCCGAATAAACTATTTGTGCCCGACGCTTCGGTCGGGTTCAGACTAGCGTTCCTTGTCGAAGATCAGCCCGAGCGTCGCGGCGATTTTCGCGTGGATGTCCAGAACCTCCTCCGGAGGGATCTCGCGGATCACTTCCTCGGACTCTCGATCGATCACTTTGATCACCAGTCTGTCGTGATTCTGGGAAACCTCGAACTGGATCTCGTTTCCGAACTGTCGAACGACCGTATTCAGGTCGCTGGTCGCCGCCACGGCGGCCTCCCGCGTCAGGACCCCTAGGGCGCCGTCTTGCAGGTCTTCGGAAACCAAATCGCCTTTCTCGGGCTTCTCCTCCGCGTCCTTCCGGGGCTCGGTCGGTCCGGGAGGGACCGTTAACGGAACCGCGTTCACGCTCTCAATGCCATGTAACTCAATCATAGCCGCACTCCTCTCCAGCTACGCTACTCATCGCGGTATTCGATCCCGCTCATCTGGAGGGTGGCGTTCGTTCTCTAGAACGCCCGAGGACGGCTATTGAACCGTCTTTATCCCAGGAGACTGAGCACTTGCTGCGGGACCAGGTTGGCCGAGGCCATCACCTGCACGCCCGCTGCAAAGAGGATCTGAGACCGCGTAAATTCTGCCGTCTCCGCAGCGAAGTCCAGGTCGCGGATTTCGCTTTCGGTCGACGTCAAGTTCTCCAATGCAATTCCCAATGAGTTGATATTCGATTCTAATGTGTCTGCTTCAAAAGCCCCCAGGAATCCTCGCAGCGCCGTAATGTCGTCGATCGCTTGATCGAGGATCTCCACCGCGTTTCCGGGGTTTGTCTTCAGGTCGTTGGCGCCACCGGAAATCAGCGAGTTGAGGAACCCGCCGCTGGTCACTGTGACCGAACCGGTTCCCAACGTTCGAATCGGTCCTCCCAGGAAGAAGGACGAGACGTTGGGCAGGCCCAGCGTCTTCAGGTCCGAGGCTCTTGCTTCGATATTCAGTTGGAAGTCCAGACCCGATTTCGCGACGACAATGCTCAGCGGCGATCCG
>JAJDCN010000320.1 GCA_029260815.1 Planctomycetota bacterium | reverse complement strand
GCTCAGCAATCACTGCGGTAGCTGGCATACCGGGGCCTGCCGCCAGAATCCGATATACTGGTGCGATGGTATAGAGAAGCACTATCATCGCGAGAGTTGTAGTTATTTTTAGCATTTTCATTTAGCGAACCAGCTTACCATTCTCGAAGTGAGTTGTGCGTGAAGATTGGACTTGCATTCAGGAGCGGGGTTCCTTTGTTGCAGCGCTTCGCCAGGTAATGCAAGTGACAACGCAGGATAGTTTTTTTAAGGGGCTATTCAGCGGCTCGCTTGAGTTTCAATAGAGCAACGCTGAATGGAAAAAGCCTGCTTGTTGGTAGATGATGCGGTAAGGCCACTATATTACTTTTGTTGCAAACCCTCCTTTGGTGTAAATAGTCGAGTTTTTCGCTTTACTGCATCTAACTGTCGATATTCTTCCTCCTATACAGTATCGGCTAATTTTATCCGAAACACTAAGGAGAAGAACGATGGAGGAAATAGGGGTTGGAGCGGGGCTTGCTGGCGCTGCATTCTGGATGTTCATTGCCTCTGTGGTAGTTGCCGGGGTTTGGGACAAGGTAAAAAAACGCGAAGTGCAGCATGAGACCCTGCGCAGGCTTGTTGAGAGCGGACAGACCATTGACGAAGCAGTGGTTGATAAGTTGCTAGCACTCAGCGATGAGAAGAGCAATCGTGTGGATGAGGATTTGCGTGTAACAGGACTGTGGCTGTTACCGGTTTCTGCCGGGTTTGTTGTGTTCTCATTTTTTATGCAACAAGTAGAAGCGGAACTTGGCCCTATTCTGCTAGGTGTAGCCGGACTAACAGGTGCCATTGGCCTTGGTGCGCTGGTTGCCGCTAAGGTAGCAGAAGGCTGGAGCAAGGATAAAAAATCGCGTTCGCAAACCCTGTAGAAGCGCTTTCAGTGGCACAAGTACACAACTACTATCCCGATTGCCCGGAGGCCTTCGTCGTGGGACTAGCCCGAAACGGCGACAGGGACGCATTTGAAGATCTGGTTAATCGCCGCCAATCTTCCATTAGATATTTGATGCGCAGTTGTTGTCATAACAACGAGCTGGCAGATGACCTGGCGCAGCAGGTATTTATTCAGGTGTGGTTAAAAATTCATACCTTAAAGGATGCCAGAGCGTTTGGTGGCTGGGTGCGAACCGTAGCTATTTCGGTTTGGTTATCCCACGGCAAGAAGAAAAAGGATGCGCTAAATGAGAGCAGGGCGCTGGACGATGATGAGCCATTGTCAGAGCGCTCTGAAAATGAATCCTCAAGCCTTGAAAGGGATTTGACTGCCGCATTGAAAAAGCTGGGTGAGCCCGTGCGAAATTGTATTGTTCTCAACTACCAGGTGGGCTTAACGCATACAGAAATAGCAGAACTGTTAGAGATGCCGCTTGGTACCGTGAAATCGCATATACTCCGTGGCACACTAAAACTGAGAGAACATTTATCTGCCTATGTTGATGTGGAGATACCACAATGAGTGAAGAACGTGATCCGCGCCTACAGCAATTGTTTGGCCAAACCTATGAACCACTACCGGCCAAACAGTTTACCGCCGAAGTTATGCAACATACGCATGCATTGAAACTGAGATCTTTTGTTCGGTTGGGCCTGCTTATCGTGGTAGTACTTTCCGGGTCCTGGTATCTATATTCGGACCTGCTACTGCAACTTATGGGCATACTCACACAACTATTGACCGCAGAGCTGCTTGATCTAAACGTCCACTGGTTTGGGTGGATGCTGGCGCCTGTTAATACCCTTGGTGGACTTGGCGCATTGATATTCGGGATTGTGCGACGATTTCGCAAGCGGATCTCAGGCCTGGGTTATGCGGGATAATAAAGCACATGATACGGCCTGAGAATTAGAGAGAACTCCATATAAGTGGGGCGACTCATGGTTGCTACTCCATTTCTTGGAAGGGTATATGGTAAATATGCTCAAACATTTTTCGCATTTTGAATTCGGTGGCATCAAGAAACGCATCCACATTTTTGAGCTTGTGAAAGGCAGAGTAACCGGTTTCCAGAAATAGCTGCAAACTGGCAATACACGCCAGGCTGGCAGGTTTTCTCATTGCTTTCAAAGAAACCCCTATTAACGGGATTTGCATGATTCGGTCGAGGTCACGCCCTAACTGTTTTGTTAAGGTAACAAGTTCCAGACAGTCTTCAATGGATGTTGCTTCTCGAGCTGCACGACAATATTCCGCTTCGGTAAATACACCTTCCGTATTTTTCTTGTAGTACGCTTCACAGATTGACAGGTTTATTTCCAAAATTCTGGCGTTCAGCTCCATACCAGTAGCAATGGTTCGCAAGGCGCTGGCTGGAAGAATTCGTATCATGGCTGGTACAACGCGTTGGATATCATGGTCACGTGCACTAATCCCGATACCCGCGAGATCACTTACGACAAAATCGATAGCGGTTCTGGTATCCTGGTTTTGTCCCAGCTCCCTGTAGAAAGGCAGCATGTAGGAAACCTGCCATTGAACAAAACGCTCGTAGCGTGAAAGTAATTCGGGATCGGCCAGGTAGCGCTGGTGCAGTTGGTTGCTGCGATTGGTAAAGTATCGTAGTTTGTCAGCAGTATTCATGTACATACTTTTACCGCTGTCGCGGTGAATGGCAATATCCAGGAGACAACATTGGACAAAATAGCGTACGGAAGTACCGGTCATCTAAGTAGTCGCATTATCTTTGGTGCCGCGGCATTGGGCGCTATGCGCCAGCAGAAGGCCGACTCGGTTCTGCAGTTGGTGCTGGATGCTGAAATTAACCACATAGATGTAGCGGCAAGTTATGGCGATGCAGAATTAAGGCTTGCTCCGTTTTTACAGAATCACAGGGCGGATTTTTTTCTGGCCACAAAAACCGGGGAGCGTACCTACGACGGAGCCAAAGCCAGTATCGAATCCTCCCTGGAACGCATGGGGGTGGCTCAAATTGATGTGATCCAGTTTCACAATCTTTCAAAGCAGAATGACTGG
>JAJDCN010000319.1 GCA_029260815.1 Planctomycetota bacterium | reverse complement strand
GTCCGCCACGTATTGGACGATAGCCTCGATCTCCTCCATGGCGGCCTTGAGGCTCCGAGCCATCTCGTTGAAGGCGAAATCCAACTGGCCCAATTCGTTTGACGTGGTCACTGTCAGCCGGGTGTCCAGATCGCCTCGGCCCAGTCGTTCGGTCGCGCGGGTGAGCCTGCGGATGTGTCGAGCAAATCGCCAGGAAATGATGCCGATCAGGACCGAGCTGAGAAGGATGGTGCCCGCACCCACGAGAAGGATAAAGCTCTCCGCCTGTTGCACGGGAGCCAGCAACTCTTCCTCGGAGATCTGCGCGGTGACGATCCATCCCAATCCCTTAAACTCTTTCAACCCAGAGGTCCGCGTGAAACTGACGATGAGCGGAGACGGCTTACTCGCGTTGTGTAAGGGAAGATCTAAATTGAAGGATCCAGCTTCGGTGCTTTCGATAGCGTCAATGAGCGGCGCAAAGGCATCGTCTTGGGAAATCATGCTGTACCGCATGGTTTTGATCGGATGCGTAATGACCTGATAGTCGGGGCTATAGGTCACGATTCGTCCGGAGGAGCCAAGTTGAATCTTATTGACGATACTCTCGATGTCACTGAAGTCGAAGATGGCCTTCAATACCCCGTTGGGTTTGCCCGTTTGCGGATGTGGAATAGGCACTGCCACGGAAAATGAATAGCGGTTGCTGGACTCGATCAATTCGAAGGACCCAAGGAAGTGTCCGCTTTTCATGGTGGCGTTCCACCAAAAGTCGTCCCAATGCCCCAGCTTGGTCACGGGCCCGGTCACTGCAACGTTAATCCCGTAAATGTCTGTGAAATAGATATCGAGAATGCTCTGGTTGCGATCGACGAGTTTCTTCAGGTAGGATAGAGCCTTGGGACTGATGTTTAGCATCTTCGACTTGCCGAAACGTCTTTTCAGACCCTCGTTGTCGACTTTGGTCAGCCCCATGTACTCGCTTTTCTTGCGCCCGAGTTCTGCGGCTTCTATGATAGATGGCGTGCTGGCAATGTTGCGCAGCTCGGAAATCTTCCCGTATAGAGCGCCGTCGATTCGCTCGGCTGTTCGTCGGACGGTTTGATCGAGATCCTCCCGGATCGCCTTCTCGACAATCTTCCGGGTCGCCACGAGGTTGACAACAATCGCAACGCCAATCACGACCGTGACAATCGCTGTAAAGGCTAAGATTAGCTCAGCTTGTATACTTCGGAACCGTCGCATCGCGCCCTCGGCAGAATTGGGAGATTGCAATCCTTCTCACTTCGGATTATCGGCGCTATTACAGGTGATCTTTTCCCTTTCGGAACAGGGAAACGCCTATTTATGCGGCCGGTCAGACCTTACCGGCACTGCCAAACAGGCGCATCTGATCTTCAACGGCCTTTTGCAGAGCTACTCTTGCGACGGCCGCGACGTCGGACGGGAGCCCGGACCCGACAACTTCGTAGGGATTGTAGTCTTCGGCAACCTGCCCACAGGCTTGACGAAGGGTTTCAAAGTAGGTTCGCTTGAGGTTGCTACCCACGTTGATCTTTCTGATGCCCAGCCGCGCAGCCTCGGCCAAGTCGGCAGGGGCCACGGAACTGGCCGCGTGGAGGACCAGCGGAATGTCTAAAGCCTTCTTGAGCTTCGTCAGATGGTCCAGATTCAAGCGGACTTGCGCCCGGCCATGCAAGTGCGCCTGGCCGATGTTTACCGACAACGCATCGACGCCGGTGCGCTCGAGGAAATCGGCGGCCTGGGACGGATCGGTCAAATGCGGTTGTTCCGGCGCGGTGGTGGTCTCCTGGTTAAGTCCCGGCGGCGGCGCGATCTCGGCCTCGACAGCCGTGGATGTGGATCGGGCGGACGCCACCACTTCGCACACTCGCTCCAGGTGGAGGTCGAAGGCAAGATCTTCGTCCGCATACATGACCAGCCCAAAGCCCAACTCGATCGCCTCAAGCACTTCACTCACGTGGGGCGATTCGTTGAACAGCAAACAGGCCGGAACGTTCAGATTGCGACACACGTCGCGCCCCAACGCCGCATAGTGGCTCAACCCATCGGTGGCCACCCGCTGCGGGTGGGACAGGTACATTCCGCTGAAACCCAGGATCACCGGCGACCGGGTCGCCTCCGCCGCGTCGGCTACGGCCAAAAGGGATTCCTGGTTCCAACTTTCAAAATACCCGACGGCATAGTGGCCCTGTTCGGCCTGCGTCATCAATTCTTGAAACGAAACTTCCGGCATTCTATGGACTCCTGAAGCGCTTTCTATTTTGTTGTCTCATGTTCAACAAAGGCGGCTACCTTCTGTAATTCCCAGCTCGTGACACAGCCGGGCCATCGGCTTTCCATCTGTCGCAGCCAGTTTGCCCGCGCGCAAGGCCAACTGTTGCTTGCCTGTCGCTACCGTGCAGCGGGTCCGTCCCACGTGCATCACCGTACCCGGGGGCGCGCCGGTGCCACCTCGCTCAATCTCCGCGTCCAGAAAGAAGATCCTGTGCCCGCCGGCTTCGCAAAAACACTGGCCCGGCGTGGTACAAATCCAGCGACGCAACTGTTCCGCATCGGCGGACCAGTCCAGACGAAAATCTTCTTCGCTGACGGAGGAAAAGTAGGACGCACCCGTCTCGCCCTGCGGTCGCGGGCGGAGCCGATCGGCGACAGCGTCGCGCACCAGTTGCGGGACCAGCAACACGCTCTTCTCCATAATTCGGCCGTACAGGGTGGCCACCGAATCGCGCCGCCGGGTGCGCACGCGAACCTGGTAGAGGATCGCACCCGCATCCAAATGCGGATCCATGACGTGAACCGTGAGCCCCGCCCGGCTCTGGCCGTCTCGCAAGGTTCGGAAAACCGGATGCTTGCCGCGATAAGCCGGCAACAGGGACGCGTGAAAATTGGCCGTGGTACGGCTCGGCAAAGACAAGAGCGGCGCCTTCAAAATTCGCACATATCCGATCGCAATGTACACGCTCGAACGGAGATCTTTTATCGTGTCGACGAAATCCGAATCGTTGGGATTGGGCGGCTCGAAAGAAGGAATCTTCTGCTCCTGCGCGATTTGGGTAAAGGGCGGCGGATCGTTGGGCTTCTGTGGGTTGGTGGATTTGCGGTGTGCCGGCGGCGTGTCGACCACGGCCACGATGTCGCAGGGCGC
>JAJDCN010000318.1 GCA_029260815.1 Planctomycetota bacterium | reverse complement strand
TGGAGACCTGAGGCTTTCGGGGCGTTTGGCCACGAAGATTCCAACCCACCAGCACTCGCGGTTCTTGGCGGACCGGTGGGCTCACTTGGCATCGTACGGTTCCGGGATCATGGGGGGAATCGTTCTTTGTATCATCATGGTTTTACGTCGCATCAAGATTTCACGGACACCGCCGCCTTCTCTGTAGCCTTCTTCCCCGTGAACTCCTCCCATCAGTGTCTCGCCTTCCAGTTGGCGCTCAGCGCCAGGTGGGTGCGAGCCCTTCCCTGATATTGTACCAGCGGCGAGAAGAGCATGGGTTGGCTTGGAGCTTCCTCCACAAGCATGATTCTCTCATAATTACAGGACCCATTCAGGAGGAGGGAGTCACTTTCTTTGGCTGACTGGTCCTCGGAAGGTGTAACAAGCTACGCGAGTAACTATCCACGAGGCAACCAGGGCGGGAGCGAAATCTTCGGGCGATCGGCGTTACTCGACGACCTTATCTTTGACGCGCTGGCTAAGGGTTTTGGCAAGCTCGCGGGTATCGCTATCGACACGGAGAACATCAAGGGGCGTTCTCCCTTTGGCGTTTTTCGCGTAGAGATTGGCGCCATGATTCAGAAGAAACTCTATCGCTGCCTTTGGATCTGTACGGCTGGCGACGAAGTGAAGTGGCGTGTTTCCCTTCTTATCCTGCGCGTTAACATCCAGGCCGAGGGCCACCAGCCGGTTCGCCAATACGAGGAACGTATCGCCCTCCTTCGGTTGGCCGATGCCGTAGACGGCATAGTGCAATAGGCTGTGCCCGGCCGTGCCTTGCACATCCGTGCGGGCTCCAGCTTTCAGGTACAGAAGTGCGAGCGCGGGGTTAGAGGGAGAGGCATGCAGAAGCGGCGTACGACCGGCCTGATCGGCTACGTTCACATCGGCCCCATGCTCCAACAGCAGGCGAGCCGCCTCTTCGGAAGCCGTGCGAAGCAGGGGCTGCTGGCCGTCAATGTTTTTCGTGTCGACGGCGGCCCCATGCTTGAGGAGTACCTTCACTGTTTCGGGAACACCAGATTCAGCGGCAACGTGCAGCGGTGTGTCACCACGACCACCCGCAACATTTACATTTTCTGTTCGATCGGTGCGAACAAGATGCTGCATGACGTCCGCCGTAGGTGCCCGCGCCGCGTAATGAAGCAATGTCCAACCGTTGCCAACAGCCTTGGCGTTGGCACCCTTGGTGATAAGCATCTTCACCGTTTCCAGATGCCCACCATAGGCGGCTTGGTGTAGGGGGGTGAGACCGTAACTCGTAGGTGTGTTGACTTTGGCACCATGCTTCAGCAGGGGCTCGATCAGCTCCGTCCGGCCGTGCTCCGCCGCCAGGAGTAACGGCATGTGCCATCTGCTCGGCTCCGCCTTTGCCACGGAAGGGCGCCTGGCAAGCCAAGCCAATACAGTCTCAACGCTGCTCGATTTCAACGCGGACCGGAACATCGTCTCTTCACCCCACGTCGCCGCAGCATGAAGTGGCAGTCGGAAGTGGCGCGGCCTCGCCTTCGCAAGCATCGGGTTGCGGACGATTACGACGTCGATTTCGTTCGAAGTGGCCCGACCGATGCCGGGGACCACGAGCGTCGTGGAGACTTTGTACTTGCCTGGTTGTTTCTGGAAACCGATCGCAAGGGAAGTGCTCGCCATGGAGGGATTCCCGCTGACTTTCAGGGTACTTGGGTACTGAACACGAGAGGAGGTCTGCTTGAAATGGGGTATCTCTTGCCCCTGCTCATTTCGCCAGGTTACTTCGAGATGCCAGTCGGTTTCGAGAATCTTTGCAATGGGACCCGCCACCCTCAAGCTTGCGGAAGTCTGTTCCCATTGCTGCGCAAGGTTTCTGGTCGTTCTCAAGGTCAGTTGCATATCCGCCTGCTTCTTGCCGGGGGCCACTGCGGCTGCACGCGGATTCTTAATGTTAATGACCGGGATGCCCTTGAGATTGGTCCTGTCCACCGAGATTCGGGGCGACCGAATCAGGCCGGTGTAGAGAGTGTCCGGAAATTTGTCACCCGGAATCTTGCGCATGCGCCAATTGCTCGCGTTCGGTGGATCAGAGACGCCATACTCCAAGAAGATGGTGGATTTCTGGGGCGTGCTATATGGCAGCAAGTAGTCTATCATGATGTAGATCCTCTTGCCGGGGGCCACTGTGTGCATCGTCTTTTCGTTGTACTCCCCGCCGTACATGCCGCACCGACCGGAAGGATTGATGATCGCACCTGTCGTTGCATCCGTGACGGTGAACAAGTACTTTGGGTCAAGCCAGCCCCACAGGGATCCGTCCTGTGGCACAATGAAGGTGCGCGGTTTGTTGCCATGGTTGATGATCTCCGCCACAACCTGTAGAGCAGTGTTGTTGTTGCTATAGCGTATAAATAGCGGATAGATATTGATTTCCGGCTCCGGCATGGCCTGGACAGGGGGAGCGGCCAAGACAGGTGAAGCCGGGAGGCTTAAGAGAGCACCGCCTAGAAGGATCGCTACAAGCAGGAGGGAGGAGGAGAAACGGCCCATCATCGATAAAACCTCAAATGCATGAAGATTCCACAACTCTCCAGTTACCAACCTTACATTATACCGTTAGACGCTTAAAGAGGGAAAAAGTTCCCGACATTTTGTGGCACAGCTCACGATCTAACACGTGGAAGTGACTCCGCCCCGGATATTGCACCAGCGACGATGAGAGAATGGGTAGTCTTATGAAGGCGTATCCGCAGGAAGGCCCATAGAGCTCAGCGGTCTTGTTCAGCGTCACATTCAACGCATCCGGCCGCTTCGTCGCTCCGGACATAAAGATCTCGCAGAGTTTGCCACCTTCAGTGCTTCGTGTCAAATGGAGAGCCAACCGGCTGAAAACGTGATAGACTATTCGAAAAGGGCCCCGGGAGAAACCTTATGAGATCAATTACACAGGCAGTCGTCCTGATTCTTCTTGTCCCGCTGTTAAGCAGTTGCACAGTACGGGTGAGTTCGCCACAACCGGACCCGGAACTTCGGTTCGCCGAGCCAATCGACATGCTCAACGCCGCGGAAACAGGCGACTGGGATCGGGTGCGCAAACTTCTGGAGCTCCGGCCTGCATTGGCCAACCCAAGCCCAAAGACGCTGTTTATCGACACCGCATTAAGCCCCTCGCCCCTGCATTGGGCTGCATGGAGCGGCAATCTCGAGATCGTGGAACTTCTCATTGCCAAGGGCGCCCACGTGAACGTGGAGCTCACCAATGGATTGACGCCCTTGTGTTGTGCCATGCTGCGAAACCACGAAGATGTCATGAAGGTTCTCAAGACCAATGGGGCCGCCCTACCCGACCCAGACGACTACCTGGCACTGAAAGAAGACTACGCCGCGCAGCAGCCAAGAACGGATCCGCCGATGCCATCATCGACTGGTTTCTGGAATTTTCGGCGCGCGCAGGTTTCTTCAAACGAATCCGCCGCGATCGGCGCCTTGCGGACGCTCTCCAGCGCACAGGAGAATTACAAGACGAACGATGGAAAGAACCGATACGGCACCCTCGCGGAACTGGGACACCCGGATCCACCCTACATCGGCACAACTCTGGCCGCCGGAATCTCTGGTGGGTACCGGATCGTATTTGCGGCGGACCCGACCGCCGACACCTGGTCCGCCACAGCGGTCCCGGAGGAGCATGGAAAAGCGGGCAAGCGCTCCTTTTTCATCGACGAATCCGCTGTGATCCGCCATACCGAAGACGGCTCCAAACCGGACGCCCAAAGCACACCGATCGATCAATACTAAGGATCGGCCCAGCGGCCTCCAATCCTCATGTGTCTTGACACCCGAGTGCCGTCGGAACAGAGCCTGAGAACGCCTGAAAACGTGATAGAATAGATATAGAAGAAGCCCACGGGGGGCGTGGGTGCTGGTTCTTGCTGGAAATGACCGCTGCGGAAGGAAAAATATGATGAGTACACGAAGCCTGATGATTCTGTCCGTTGCATTTGTCGTCCTGTGCGCCGCGCTGGGCGTGATGTGGAGCCTGGCGGCGAGCGAGCGGGACGAGGCGCGCGAACAATTGGCGCAAGCCGAACAAAAGCGGCAGGCGCAGGACGCCATAATTAAGCGGATGGAGCAAGAGTTTGAAGAGAACCGGTTGCTGTTGTTCGCGATCAAGAGCGGCACGAATCTCGACGCAAGTCCCGAGCCGGAAGCAGCCGCTGCGCCGGCCGCGCCGAGCGCGGAAGAGCTGGGTGTCGCGCGGGTCGCGGAATTGGAGAAACAATTTCTCGAGGCCGTAGAAAAGAACGATCCCGCCGCCTTCCTCGCAGTCCTGGAAGGCGTCCTGGACCTGGACCCCGCGGCCTTTCCGGCGCTGATCCCCGTGATCAATCGGATGTACGAAGAAAAAGGTTCCCTCGAAAACTGGATGGACATGAAATCCCTGAGAGGAAGCGACACCATGTCCGAAGCGGGCTTCATGCGCATCGCCGGCAAGGTCATGTCCGGCGGAGCAAACCCACTGATGTTCTATCTGGCATCCAACGAAGAAGCGAATCCGAAATTGCGCTCCGAAATGCTCAAGGGCATCGGACAAATGGCCAAGTTGACCGGGCAGGAGGCGGACGCCGCAAAGATACTGGGGGAATCCGTGTCCGCACAGGCGGATCCCGAACTGTTCAACGACGCCCTGAAGGGTCTGGCCGCGCTGGGCACCCCCGAGGCCGTGGCGATCCTGACCGACAAGCTCGACGAGGGCAATCTGTCTCGTGAGACGCAACTGGCCACGCTGAAAGCCCTGGGGCGCACCGGGAGCAAAGAGTCTAAGGAGACCCTCAAGCGCTACGCCGCGTCCGGGGACCAAGAGCTGGCGGACATCGCCAATCAGTACATGGACCATGAGGGCTCCGGCATGTTCGGCATGGAGGTCCGCGCCGACACTCGTCCATCCAGCACGGTTGCCGGCACGATCTCCCTGTCCGCGGAGGAAGCCCGGGCCCTCGACGAACTGCGCTGGACAACGCAGTCGAATCTGAACAGCCGGAACGCCTTGATGACGGATTCAACCTTCAAAGACCGGCTCGTCCAGATGGCCACAGTGGATCCCGACCCGGCCCTGCGCACCGAAGCTCTGGGCCTGCTCGTCTCGGGCCTGAATGCCACCGCCGGACAGGAAGAAGCCGTAGCCATTATCGAGCAGGCCATGCCGAGTCAATCGGTCGAGTGGCGCCAGACCGCCGTGGTGGCGCTGGGCCAGATGCACTCACCCCCATCCTCGAAACTCCTGGAGAAGATCCAGACCCAAGACCCGGATGAAAAAACGCGCAAGCTCGCGTCCTTGGTTTTACAGGAAGCGCAAGGCATGAACACCTCTTTCCAAACGCATGCAGAAATCCAGCACGTCGAAACTCTGGAAGAAGACGCAACCGATGAATAAGCGCGGATCGTAAAGGAGGTGGCCCGTTGAGCACACGAACCCTGACACTTATCTTCACCGCACTCATTCTTGCGTGCTGCGCGCTGGGCGTAATGTGGAACCTGGCGGCAAGCGAGCGCGACGAGGCACTCGAGCAATTGGCTCAGCAAACAGAGAAAAAGAAAAATGAGCTGCGTGCCGACTTGATGCGGACAACACAGCGACCGACCCTCGGCGGCTGGCGTCGCACGAATGTAAACCCAGGCGTAGAGCCCTCCGTGCCTGACCCCGAAGAGGCCGGCGCCGTACGGGTCGCGGAATTGGAGCGGCAGTTTTACGAAGCGCTCGAGAAAAATGATCGCGCGGCCCTGGCGGAAGTCTTGATCGGCGTCCTCGACCTAGACCCAGCGGGCTACCCGGCTCTAGTCCCCGTGCTTAACACGCTGTACGAGGATAAGGGTATACTGGCGAAGATGATGGAGCTTCCCGGCGGAGTCGCAAACGACGAAGGTGATTCCGCCGCGCGATTCGCGCGCGTCCTTGAGAAGATCGGGTCCGGCGGAGCGAACCCGCTGCTCCTCTTTCTGGCATCCAGCGACGAATTGAATCTGGAAATGAGAGCCGGCATGCTCGAGGGCATAGGACAACTGGCTGGACTTTCCAGGCAACAGGCGGAGGCCGCAGAAATACTGGGTGAAGTCGTGATGTCGGAGACAGAGGGCCAACTCTTCGATGCCGCCCTGGCGGGTCTGGCCGCACTGGCCACGCCCGAAGCCATCGCGATCCTGTCCGACAAGGCGGACGAGGCGAATCTATCCGAGGGGATGCGATATGCCGTGATGATGGCGTTGTCGAACGCGCAGAACGCAGCGGGCCTGACCCAGGCGAATGGCGAGGTTGCTCACCCCAGCGACTTGTCCAACGATCTGAGGTCGCTGGGATACACGGGCGCTCCGGCATCACCGCTCGTGACTAGCGTGCGCGGGACGGCGGAGACGAACCTGGAAGGCCGGAGCGTGCTGTTGCAAGATCCCGCGTTCAAGGTCCGGGTCATCGAGATGGCAACGATGGATCCTGATCCGGTGAGGCGCCAGGAAGCCTTGGGCCTGCTGGTCTCCGGCCTGAACAACAACACCGATGGAGAAGCGGAGGCCGTCGCGATTATCGAGCAGGCCATGCCCTACCAATCGGTCCAATGGCGCCAGACCGCAGTGGCGGCGCTGGGCAGGATCTATTCGACCGAATCCTCGGAACTGCTGAAGAAGATTCAGGCCCAGGACCCGGACGAAAAGACGCGCAAGCTCGCGGCCATGATTTTACAAGAAATTCCTGAATTCTACCGGCCCGGCTCCTTAGCGCGCAGCGCCACAGAAGCCAGCGAAAGCCAAGCCGTAAAAGAAGACACAACGGAGGAGTAAGCAAGAATTGCAAGACGCGTCTTCGTCCCGCTGGCCGGCGCGACGAACTGGATTAAACGCCAAGGAGGTGGCGATTGAACACGCGAACCCTGACAATCCTATCCGTCGCATGCGTAGCGGTATGCGGCGCGCTAGGCGTGAAGTGGAGCCTGGCGGCGAGCGAACGGGACGAATTGCGCGAGCAGTTGCAGCAATCCGAACAAAAGCGAAAGACGCAGGCTTCCGCCATGAAACGGCTGGAGTCGACCGCGTCCCCCGTCTCAATGCGCGGCAGGCATTCGAGCGCCAGCGTGGATCCATCGGTGGCACGCACCGAAGAAGAGGCCGGCGCCGCACGGGTCGAGGAATTGGAATGGCTGTTTTACGAAACAGTCGAGAAGAAAGATCGCGTGGTCCTGCCGAAGGTCTTGAAAGGCATCCGCCAGTTGGTGGGCGGACCGGAACAAAGCGATGAAACTGCTATGGATTCCAACCTCGAT
>JAJDCN010000317.1 GCA_029260815.1 Planctomycetota bacterium | reverse complement strand
A
Source organism: Planctomycetota bacterium (assembly GCA_029260815.1). Classification (GTDB taxonomy): domain Bacteria; phylum Planctomycetota; class B129-G9; order JAJDCN01; family JAJDCN01; genus JAJDCN01. The sequence continues at coordinate 18,352 of JAJDCN010000317.1, read as the reverse complement.
TCGGCACGGTAGGAGCCCTTGGGAACAACACGCCGTTGTCCTCCATGTGCGGCAACGTTGGGCCCGCGGTGACCGACCTGGAGTTCGTGGGAGTGCCCGATATCAGCGACGAGGATCCCGGCGGCATACTGGTTCACAATGTGGATGACGACGATAGCGACGATACAATCGACAAAACCGAAGACGGATCCAACGCTGCCAACCAGACGGTCGGAGAAGACGACATGGTGCAGTTGAAGATGAAGCTGGTCCCCGCGGTGCCGGAGACCGGGACGGTAACCCTCAAGATCGTCGAAGGCAACACCCGGATCAAGATATGGAAAAGTAGCACGAAGGAAGGCGGAGCCCTGACGTTTGACGGGAACAACGAATACGCCTGGGATCTCTCCGATGCAGGATCAGGCCCCACCGACCCCAATACCCGCGCCGAATTTTCCGCTCTCCGCGACAGCCTACACGTGGAAGGCATTGCCCTGAGCGAGGCCCTCCAAGACGTGCACCTGAAGCTGACCTATGTCCCGTTCCCTCCCGATCCGCCCAGCTTCGTGGACGACGTCAAGATTACCGTGCTGCCGATGTTCGACATTGACGTGGATTCCAACAACAGTGGGGATCCCGACGCCATCGACCCCGTCAATGGCCCCGCCGGTACCGATGACAAGATCGAAAACGACGCCCCAGGCAAGCTCATCATGGTTAATTACGACGATGACAACAAGGACAACGACGTGGATTCGTCCGAGAGCGACCAGGACGCCGGTGACGACGACTTGGAGGACCTAATCATCCGGGCGATCCCCAAGGTCCGCGACAACGCGACGGACGACGGCTACCTGGCCGGCGACACGGTCATGCTCAAAGTCACTGACGCCGCGGAAGCGGCCCGCATCCGCATCTTCCGTCCCCCCGTAGCGCCGGAAGTCGGCGATCAGGTCGTTGTTGAGCCGGGCACGGTGAGCGGCTCGGTCCCGTTCACGCACACCAAGGACGGTGCCACCTACCAGATCGAAGGCGTCGCTACGGGAGACGTCACGATCACCATAGAATACGCAGACGCCGGCGGCGTCATCGATCACGACGAATTGAAGGTGAAGGTGATTAGTCCCATTGACCTCGACGTGGACTCCGACAACGACGGAACCATCGAGCCGGAAAATGCCGGCGCCGACAAAGACGACCCCATCGAGATGGACGCCCCGGGACAGATCATTCACATCAACTGCGATGACGACGAGGATCCCGACGATGACACGTTGGATCACAACGACGACGCCGTGAATGGTGCCGGCGAAGACGACCTGTTCCCGCTGAAACTTGAAGACGCGCCACAACTGGAGGAGGGCGCCGGATACAGCGTAAAGATCAGCGTCTCCGACGCCGCGAAGATCCGCATCTTCAAGGACTCCAACGACGGCACCGCAGCCATCATCAAGCCGGGCACCGCCTCCTACAGCACGGACCTGCTGGCCGATCTGAAGGCTGCCGCCAATCCATTGGAATGGTACATGGAGGGCGTCGCGGAGGGCACGGTCACCATCACGCTCGAGTATATCCTTAACGGCTTCACGATCGCCAAAGATGAAGTAAAAGTGGAAATCCGACAAGCGCTGTTTGACATTCGCGTGGACTCCAACAACAGCGGGGGAGCCATCGATGACGACGATGAAGAGGTCGAAACGGACACCCCGGGCAAGCTCATCATGGTCAACTACGACGACGACAACAAGGACGGAGACGTTGACTCGACCGCGGACAACGAATTGGATGCCAACGACAACGACCCGGTAGATCTGGAGATAACGGCCGTGCCGAACGTCCGCGACAACGCCGGCGAGACAGACTACCTCGCCGGCGACACGCTCACGCTTAAAGTCGCCGACGCCGCGGAAGCGGCGCGCATCCGCATTTATCGCGACCCCGTGGGCGCGGAGAACGGCGACCTGGTGGTTGTGGGCCCCGGCCAGGTAAGCGGTGCCGTTCCGTACGCTCATTGTGTGAACGGAAAGACCTACAAGATCGAGGGTATCGCTACCGGCGACGTCACCATCACGCTCACCTACACAGCGGGTGCCGATACGTTCGAAGACGAGTTGAAGGTTAAGGTGATCAGTCCGATCGACCTGGACGTCAACTCCGACGAGGAAGGCGGTATTGAGGAGCCTAACGCGGGCGCCGGCACCGACGACCCGATCGAAATGGACCTTTCCTCGACTGTGGGCGATGTTCTGATTGTAAACTACGACGACGACGACGACGACGGCGACCCCGACAACAAGGCCGGCGACAACAAAATCCAAGGAAGCAACGATGCAGACGATCTGTCCCCCATAATCTTGCGGAAGATATCCGACCTCGGCGGACTCCCGGGGGAAAAGGTCTGGCTGACGGTGAGCGATGCCACGAAGGTGCGAATCTTCCCCAGCAACGCGGTGAACACGGATTCGATCATCATGCCCGGCACGGCGTCCGCAGACGTTACGGCCACCATCACGGCTGCAGGCACTGACCCCCTAACGTACTACATCGAAGGCGTGGCCCACGGAGACGTGACCGTCTCGCTGGAGTACAAGACCGGCGGTGGGACCGTACTTGCAAAGGACGAAGTGAACGTTCGGATCGTCAAGCTGAGTCTGCTGCTAAACGCAACAGTATCTGAAGATGACGATTACGTTCCAAACAACAGCGATATCAAGCCTGAAGGGCAATATTCAACATTGGAACTTAAGTTGGAAGGTCCTGCCGGTGCGGAAGTTAAGGTGCCGCTGGAAACGACGACCGCCGGCGCGGCTGGGGAGGTTCTATTCAAGAAGTCGGATGGTACGGCGTATCCGGCTGCCGGCGAGACCGTAAAGGTCGGAGATCCTCCGGTGATCGTGCGGGTATATGGGAAGAAACTGAGCGCCGCATATGATGACGGCCTCATAAAAGGGAAGACCGACAAGACGGCCAGCGCGGATATGAAGAACAAGCTGACCGTTTTCGGCTTGGACCTGAAAAGGGTTGAGTTCTTCGGGACCGCCATTAGGATCTACAGGGATGGCAGCACTACGAACCACTATGATCGACCCGGCGCGCCTCCGCTGTTGTGGGGGCAGTGGGAAGACAAGTCGTCTCCGCTCGATGCCGATGCCGAGGATATTGGTGACATAAGGTATCCCCTTGCTTTCAAGCGGGACACAAGCATGAGAGCGACGGTTGTAGCGTACTTGACTCTCCCAGCAGGTGCGGTCCCGACGATATTCGATAGCATCAAGATGGAGGGTGACGGCCCTGCCAGTGGCGCCAACCAGTTGGACTTCGAGTCAACGGATACCACACGTGACACCGAGGGTTCAAACATAACACTCACGCTAACTGACAAGACGTGCAAGAACAAATTCGCTAACACGATTGGTTACATTGCTAACCTGCCGAGTCAAGATGAGATGTGGATTGACTGGCAGATCACCATCGGCGCCGGCAACCCGGTTATGACCGTAGGAATAAGCAAGAATCGGGTCTATGTGCCGTTACGCGACGCGGTTGTCCCGCCTTTTGGCGCTCCCGCCGCCTTGCCCTTGTTCGAGACCATTCTGGATATCGGTTGCCGCAACGCTGATGGAGATGCCACAGATGCAGCCGCAGTCGCAAGCATTTGGAGTGATTTTACTGACCGAAGTGTTAAGCGCAAGCTAAGAGACGGCGACAATGTAGTCGATGGGGTAGTGATGAATTACTGGAAGCCTGTGCCGGGCACGTGCCAGAATGTTACAGCGATGCTGACTGACGCGACGGGCACCGGCTCTTGTATCGCGTGGTCACAACTGTTTCACGAAGCATTGGAAGCTCAGGGCATTGATGGATCAGAAGTATATAAAGTTGAAGCGAAAGCGCCCATGGGTGGGTTCCTGGTAAAGAACTGGCTATTTGGTGAGTACATAACCACCGGCGCAAACGGGGTGAACAACAACAGTCCTCTCGGTGGTGGGGACGATCACTTTTGGATCGAGAATGGTAAAGGACTGAAGGACGCAGTTTGTATCAATGACGGGGGCGATGGCACGTTGGACACCCCCTTGGCAGACGTTCACGGCGACGACGTTCGCGATGCGGGTGCCAAGACTATTCACGCGGGAGGCAACGGCATCAATGAGTCCGACGTTCACGTCAATGACACTCCAATTTTTCCAAAGACCCAGGGGCAGCCAAACACCCGCGCAGTAACACCTGGGCCGGATGGAACTTTGGACAAGGCTGTCGCAGCGGGAAATGTGAAAAAGAGCGACGGCGTGGGGAAGGTGCCAAACCCAGGCGAGCCTTTCATTCTGTATACAGACCAATGGGGCGGAGCCCCTGGAGCACCGTATAAATATGGAGTTGATTTCGGCGATCTTGTTGAAACGGATGGCGTCGCGGGTCAGGACAATGCAAATCCGCCAGAGCATTTTGCAAACCACTGGATCGTGAAATACGGCGGGAAGTGGTATGATCCTTCGTATGGTGCGGGATCGTTCGACACTGATGCCGCTCACGAAAATGCTTCGATCGATGGTCTGCTACGGGACGTGGGCGGTATCTTCTTCGGCAAAAAAGATGATGGCGGTGTTGCAGAATTGGACTATAATCATGACCAGGGCTCAGAATAATCTCATAGGAGGTTCAGCGATGAGTAGTTCCAAATGCCACAGACGGCGCAACGTGGGGCTGACATGCGTATTGATCGGGCTGGTGGCTATATACACCTTTGTCTCTGCTCCATCTGAATCAAAGGCTTCGGCAGATCCGGAGGAAAACGCGGCGGTCGCGGGCGAGCTTCTATCCACAATAGCGTATGGGCCCAAAGATTCGCAGAGGAAGCTTTCTCTCTGGAAGGTGCCCGTGCCCAATCTGAGCCCAAGTCAGTTTATCGGTTTGCACGCTACTGAGGAAGCAACCCGCATCTTCTCCGGCCGAAGTGCGCGTGCTTTGCTCCTGGTCGATTCTGAACAGGGCGATCCGTCTACGGGCAAAATCGTTATGGCTCACTACATTCGAAAGCGGGCGGGTGGGCATCATTCTATGGTTTTGAGTACGGCGGTACAGTATTCCGAAAGCGCGAAGAAGGCATACGTGGCGGTGACCCGATCTTTGGGAGGGCACAACATCACGTTGAAACTTTTTGAAGTAGATCTTGGCAACGTGCTAGCCGACTTTCCGTACAAATTTGAACCACAGGGGTACCCGAAAGCATGGCCTAAGCCGTCTACGCCTATTTCTAATGCCGGAGTTAAGTTGGGTGCCTATAAGTACTCTCTCGGACATCTTTCAAGTGTTCACGCCTTAAAACTCGACGTCCAAACAGATCATCTCCTTGTTAAGGGTTTGCGCGATAATGCCAACGCACCCGCGATCTTCTTTCGCTATGATTTAAAGACGCGCGAGTTGTTCCACAACACGGTGATCCCCGTACCCTCCGTCGAGCGATCGATCCTCTCGGCGAAAACCGAGTGCGACGGTCTGCTTTCACAGAATGCAGACTTGCGCAGGGAGTACCGCATCGTGATCGAAGAACAGAGGCGCGCGAGGGAGCATCGGCTCGGAGGCAATCTCTCACACGCGATAGACAACGGCGATCGCGCCGACGGGGGACCCGCCCACCAAATGATACAGGCCATCGCCACCATGCGAAGCCGCGGTTCCATCCCTTGGTTCCTACAGCATGTGGACTTTGAGCTTGATCCGAAGAGCTTTCCGAAAGGCACCGCCGTCACGGCTTCGTCTCACTATCCCATCGCAGCCGCTCTTGCGGATATTGGCGGGCAAGCCGTCCGAGCGGGAGTCATTAAAATGATTCGATACCCTCAAGACGATAAACAGATGCGGATTGCTGCATGGATCCTCCTGAAAATGGAAGGGAAGAGCTGGGCTCCGGTTATCCTGGATCATGCCATTAGACAGGCGTCGGATCCCGACAGAAAGAAAAATCTACAGAAAGCCCGCACGCTTTTGAAAGAAGGGAATGCCATCCTTCGAGTGGAATCACAGAAATAAAGGCTGGTGTCCGAATCAAGCTCTGACGAGGCGAAATTGGAACCAATTTCCGAGGCGCTTTCCAGACACGCATCTTGGATATTCGTTCACTCCGCATGCCACACCGATGAACGAAATCGTTGCCCAAGTGTCCAAAAGACCACTTCTACTCACCAAAGTAAGAGAGAAGCTCCGCCAATGACGAAATGGAAAATACTCATTGGCCTTTGCCTGGGAACGCTCTGTTTTGGAGCCTGCGAGCAAGACTCCGGTGGCATCCGCCATCGAAGGCCGCGAGCTGATTGAAAAGCCGAAGCCAGGCGATGTTGTAGAGCTTGAAGGTGTGCTGAGCCCAGGCAAGCTCTCAAAATTGGTTATAAGCGAGACATCTTGGGGTCACAGTGTCTTTCTGCGAAGCCCCGAGATCGACAAGCTGCAACAGGAACCAAGGTGTGGGTAAAGGGCTCTATCGAGTACTTCCGTTTTGAGCGCCCTGAAAACTACGATGACACCGATGGCCGACAACCCACTCAAATTGCACTTTCCTTGACAATCACGTACCTCGACGTCTCCGAATTCAAGATTCTCTTAACCCCATCCAATCAATAGCTCTTATCTCAGTGTGTAAAAAGTCGGAGCAAGGTTAAGTCGTCTGAAACACGAGAGTAACACTTCCCCGATTTTTGTGACAACTTCGCTCATGAGCCAACCCCGTAAGAGAGGCATTGTGGCTCCCGCAAGAGGCGGTCTTTTATCAACGTGTAGCTCAGATTTCAGCCCTGAGCGGATAGCCGATCGGTGTGCAGGTCGGGCGCAAGGGGTCAAGTCCCGTTACGGGCCTTGGCTCGGTCCACGGCTCGGTCGAAGCCCTTGACGTTCTGCGACTGATCGCCGATCACGGCCTTCAGATCCTTGGCCGAGCGGGGATGGTCTTTGGCAAATACGTCGATGGCGCCTACCACGGTCTCGAACAGCCGCGTCCGTTTGCGCAATAGCTTCAGGCCGCCGGCCAAACCGCTCAAGCCCAGTCGGAGTAGCCAAGACCGGCAGTACGATCCTTCCGATCATTGGCATCGCCGTGGCGCTGTTCACGGCTGCTGCTACACTCTGGAAGAGAATCCTGCAACACCGATCCGAGGCTCACGCGAGCGGACTTCATTCAAACCGGCTCTAAACCCTTCGACGGTCCCGATGTTGAGGTCTCTAAAAAGCCCGAGCATAGTCGGAGGGCTCAGCGGGGACTACCAAGGGCACACAGACATCGGGCCAACAAGCGGTTATGGGCCATTGAGCCGCGAGCACCTACGGCGTCCACTCCTGAAGCTCTCGTTCCACGCGGAGGGCCCCGCCTTGTGCGGCGCTCTCGGCCCAGTGGGTCAGGTAGCCTTCGCTCCAAAGGAGCCCGGGACCGTAGCCGATCCAATAGAGCGGGATCATGCCACGATAGCCCCGCGTTGCACCGCCGTTGCCCGTGCCGGTGATCTGATGGTATTGATGATAGAACTCGTGCAGGATCGTGATCGCCGTCTTGCGCGGGTTGCCCAATATGTCGTAACGACCTTCCGTGTTCACGTGCCTTGACGTCGTGACGAACCCCCAGGCCCGCTCCTGCGCGGTGTATTTGCCACCTTCATCGAACAGATCGAACCACCAACTGATTTCCGCATATTGCGTCACGGGATCTTTTCCGGGAAGCGTCCACAGCAGCCCTTTGCCCGACGGCTGCACGGTCGTTCCCACCGGCAACACACTGCCCGGCGCCTGCGCATCCAAATGCCTAAGCGCGCGGTTGATCGCGTCGACCGAACCGGAAAGATCGATCCGCGTATCGGTCACGGTTAAAGGGCTCAGAATCGTATTGGGAACCTCCGCCAACACCTGGCCCGTGCCACGAATCAACGAATCCCCCGCGTCGCCCGGCCGCAACTCCAACAAAACGGCCGGCGCCTCCAACAGACGCCCAAACCCTTGAACCGCCCTTCCCAGCGAAGGAAGCCCCGACACCGGCGCCGTCTCCACCCCCTCGCCGCCCGCAATCAAAACCTTCCCCGGCCAAGACACCGGATTGTCCCCCGACGCCCGCCCCACATCCCGCGCGCCCACGCACCCCTGCCCCAACAACAGGACAAAGAATAGCAACGCGCAACAAGCGATCGAATGATTTCGAAACAGCTTCATCAAGACCTCAAACAATTTCCAAATTCACCCGCACACATCAAGCCGAACTTTATCACACGAAGCCATGTCGTACCAACGATCGTGGAGAAATGAATCCGGTGCGCGGCGCTGAAATCGAAAAAGATTTGGGGCGCGGGGGGAGAAAAACACCCCTGGCCTTTCATTAAACACGAAGTCTAAAGCTCCATTACTTTCTGGCCAGGTTGTAAAGAATCGCTTTGTTTTCCGCGATAATGGCGGGATTTTCATTACTTTTCGTGACCAAAATGTGCACCAACCATGTCTCCAGGATGCGTGTAACGTGCACCCAACGGCATGTAAAGCGTCGATTCTTTACTACCATTTTGGCCTTTTTGGCGCCGACATCGTCGGCACTTTCTTAAGTTACGACGCGGATTTCGGGTCGATTCGAGGGCATTTAGGGCCTTTGTAGAGTAGACTTTACATCGCTTCGAGCTGCTCAACGGGTTGCAATCGGCGCACCGGTCCGGTATCATGAAGGATTGCCCAAGGCCGCGGTACCGACACGAAGACGTCCATGAGCCAAACCGAAAAACCAAACCCTCTCTTTGCCGAGGCGCGCAAGGCCTTGGCACGCATGGGCCCCGATGCTGCACGGGCCGCGGCGGCGAAGATCGCACGCAAGGCCAAGGACGACGAGGTGGCCCAAACGCTGGTCACCGCTTGGAGCGAGAACGACAAGCTGCTGCGTCTGGAAGAAACCGCCAAGGCCTTGGCGACCGAACACGACCTGGAAAAACTCCTCAACGATATTATCGACGCGGCGATCGGCGTGATGGGCGCGGAGCGCGGCTTTCTGATGCTGGCCGACGAGACAGGGGTGCTACAGGTCCAGGTCGCGCGCAACATCGGCCAGACGGCGCTGGACGACGCGGAGATGAAGGTCAGCACGTCCATCGCTACGAGAGCGTTCACCTCCGGCGCATCGGTCCTGACTTCCAACGCGGAGGAGGACGATCGGTTCGAAGGGTCCCAAAGCATCATGGCGTTCCAACTGCGCTCGATCCTGTGCGCCCCGCTGACGGCGCAGTCGGGCGCAATCGGCGTGATCTACATGGACAACCGCTCGGCCAAAGGAATCTTCGACGTGGCCGACCAGCGCCTGCTGGAACTGTTCGGCGGGCAGGCGGCAGTGGCGCTGGAGAACGCCCGGCTCCACGGAGAATTGCTGGCCAGTCGGGACGAGTTGGATACGCAGAAACGCCACGTGGAAGAGCTGAACCGACGGCTGGCCGAACGGCTGGAGAAACAACAGGTGGAGCTGGTCGAGGTACGCCGGTCGCTCGATGCGTCCCACCGAGACCTGGCGCTCAAATACAACTATGATCGGATTATCGGAACCAGCCCCAAGATGCAGGAGATCTTCCGCCTCTTGGACCGGACCACCGATACCTCCGTGTCGGTCCTGATCGTCGGCGAATCGGGCACGGGCAAGGAGCTGGTGGCCAAAGCGATCCACTTCAACGGTCCGCGCAAAAACAAACCTTTCGCCGCGGAAAACGTGTCGGCTATCAGCGAGACTCTGTTGGAGAGCGAACTGTTCGGCCACGTGCGCGGCTCGTTCACCGGCGCGGTGACTGACAAGCTGGGCCTGTTCGAAGTGGCCAACGGCGGGACTCTGTTCCTCGACGAGATCGGGGACATGAGCAAGAACCTCCAGGCCAAACTCTTGCGGGCTCTGCAAGAAGGGGAGATTCGCCGCGTGGGTGGCAAGAGCACGATCAAGGTCGACGTGCGGATCGTCTCGGCCACCAATCGTAACTTGGAAGAGATGATCGGATCGGGCGATTTTCGCCAAGACCTGTACTACCGGCTCAACGTCATCAAGGTTACACTGCCACCTTTGCGCGAACGGCGGGAGGATGTCCCGCTGCTGGTCGATCACTTCCTGGAGCAAATGGCCAGCGACGGCAAACAGCCCAAGCGCGCCATCAGCGACGAGGCCCTGCGCCTGCTGATGGCTTACGACTGGCCGGGAAACGTGCGTGAGCTGGAAAACGAGATCTCCCGCGCAGTGGTGCTCAGTGACGACCAGATCACCCCGTCGGTCCTGTCCGAACGGATCTGCAGCCAGGCGGCGGCGGGCCCGGCGATCCCCACGGACCTGAATCGTCCGCTCAAGGACGTGGTGGAAGAGCTGGAAAAACACATCATCTTGAACAAACTGGAAGAGACAGCGGGCAACAAGAGCGCCACAGCCAAGGCCCTGGGCCTCAGCCGGGACGGACTGCGAAAAAAACTGATCCGCTATCGGCTGGGCACCGACGAAGAGTCGGCGCATTCGTAGATTGCGTCGGCACACCACAGACCGCGGGGTACTCGATTCTGTTTCATAAATGGCTTTGTCGAAATGGGTTAGAAAAAGCCCGACCGGCTCCGGACTCGGCATATCATTTGCGTAATCGAAACGAGACAAATAATGAAGGGGGTGCGCAGTGAAGACGCGTTCACTCGCGATCGGCCTGGGCTGGGTCGTTGGGTTGGGTTTGCTCCAATCCGCGACTGCCGCACCGCCAGGCCCTGTAGCAGACAAGCCCGCACCGCTCCCCGTGCAGCAACAACCGGATAGCGAACGCTGGATCCTTCGGGAGGGCTGGACCACCTCGCCCAACGGAAGCCGTCCGGTAAATTCCGCCATGGTGGACCCGTTGCTCAACGAGGATCTGTTGGAGAGTTACGAAATTGCCGCGCAACATGCGGCCAACGGAAATTGGATGGAAGCGCTCAAATCGTATCAAGCCATTCTCGAAAGTGAACAAGACGGCCTCATCGCGCTGGACGACGGCGCGCACTTCATGAACATCAAGGCCAGTGCCGTTCATCACATCTTTGCCCTGGGCCCCTCGGCCCTGAAGCTCTACCGCGCGCGCTACGACGCCATCGCCGAGGCCCAGATCAAAAAGGCTCTGGCCGCTCGGGACGCGCAGTCCATGCAGCGCATCGCCGAGCGGTTCGCCGCCACCTCACACGGCCCACGAGCTCTGAAGCAATGGGGCGATCTGAGCCTGGAAAAGGGCGATCTGGACGGGGCGCTGGACGCATGGGAACGACTCGCCGCTATTGCACCGCAGGAACTGGACGCGCCCACCCGTGCGAAAATGACGGCCGCCTACACCTTCGTCCGTGAGCCCCGTTCCGCTCAACGACACTTGAAGGCTCTGCAAGGGACCGACCCGGACCGGGTCGACCTGCGAGACGCGAAGAGCGGCCTGACACGCCTGGAACAGTTGGTTCGACGGGGCCGCGAGGCCTTTCCAATTCTCGGCTGGCCCCAGCTGGGCGGCGACAACTCCCGCGCCCAAAAGGCGCCCGCCATCTCGCCCATCAGCGGCCCGCTGTGGAGCAACAACTTCACCGAGGCAGGCTATAGCGGCAATCCAAAGCAAATGCGACACCACATGAACCAACCGTTCCCAGCAGTCGCGACGGTCGCCTCGGAAGAGCAGATCTATCTGTCAACCGGATACGCGATCTTTTCCTATCCCATTTGGGGGTCCGGCGCCCCCCTATGGTTCTATCCGGCGGACAAGCGCAACCGGCCCGCCCAATTCGAGCCGAGCCGCTTCGCGCGAAACAACCTGCCCATCACCCTCGACGGGGACCGGCTGTATGCGACCCTGGTGGAGCGCAACACAAAGTTGCGGCGGCTGGTCTGTCTGGACGCGTCCACCGGCCGGAAGATCTGGCAGGCCGGCGCAGTGGTGCCTGCCAGGCCCCATAAAAACACGGTCCTGCCCTATCTGGATATCCACGGCGCCCCGGCGGTCCGGGGCGAGACGGTCTACGTTCTGGGCAGCATGGGTGCGCCCGGTCGGCAAGACATCCACCGGCGGCGACACGGCGTGCCCCCGCCGGCGCAAGGCACTGGAACCCCCTACTTTCTGGTTTCCCTCAGGCGAACCGACGGATCGCTCAACTGGGCGCGGGTCGTCAGCCGCGAGGTTCCGCGGCTTAATCGGCAGAGCTCCAGCCTGTTTGGTATAATGGACGCCTCGCCCGTGGCCATCGGACGCTCCACAGTGTACTGCGTGACCAACGGCGGGACGGTTGCGGCGGTGAACGCGGACACCGGAAGCATCCGATGGGTCACCCAATATCCCCGCCGCGAAATCACACTCACCATCGTCAACAGAATCCAGCTACAAAGAAACCGGAACTTGACCCTGCGCGAGAGGTGGGGACGAAACGATTACCTGACCGGGTGGCGAGACATTCCACCCATGCTTCTGGGTGGACGCCTGTACGTGTCACCCCGCGACGCAGACGACCTGTACTGCATGGATCCGGTCACCGGCCGAATCCTCTGGCAATTCCAGCGGGCCCTGGGGAGCGCCAGTACGTTCGACGCAAGCGCCTTGCGCCAGCGCGCGCGAAACGGACAGGCCCGTTGGGCCGCGCAGGTGGTAGGCGCCGATCCAGATCGACAGATCCTCTTCCTGGCCGGTAAATGGACGCTCTACGCGCTCGACTGCGCCCGGGAGGGCGCCTTCGCCGCCCCACCCCTGGAGATCCCCGGCGGCGGCATGATCGCACAAGGCGTGGTCGCTGGCGATCATCTCTACCTGCCCACCACCGAAGCGATCTACAAGGTCTCGATCGACGAGCTGCTGAGCCTCGAAGCGAACGAGGAATACAATTGGCCCGACCGGACGCCGTGGGATCCGCTGGCCGCACGCGCGCAGATTGCGGTTCCCGACCTGCGGGGAAACCTGACAGTCACCGGCGAGGTCATGGCGGTCACCTCCTCCACGACCGTCAGTGTCCTGTACAGCGCCCAACAACGATACGAACAACTAACTGTTTTGATTGCCAAGGCCCCTCAGTCCGAGCAGGCGGGTCTGCTGATGAAACGGGGCAAGGTGATGTTCCACGAGGCGGATTACGATGTGGCCACCGCCGACTTCCGCAAGGCCTTCGAGATTCGCAACGCCGCCGCCCTTCGCGCCGACCGGTTCGACTGGACCCACAGCAACACCCTATGGACGGTCGAAACCCTCGACGCGTACCGGGGCAAGGTCAGAGAGGCCACCCACACCGCCGCCCAATCGCGCCAAGCCTTGGCCCAGACCTATCTGGTCCGCGCCCGCCAAGCGGCCGAGCAATACCTTCCCGGCTTCGCGTCTCAGCGGGCCAACCCACCCGCCTCACCCGCGGCGCGGGCCGCGGCGGCCGAAGCCAACGGTTGGTTTAAAAAGGCAAGCGCGCATGCGGTACTGACCGGCACATTCATTCAAGCCCAACTGGGCCGCGTTCGATGCCAACAAGTCTTGGACGACTGGAGCGGCGTGATCGACGAGTACCAAATGCTCCTGACCCGTTGTCCCCAGGCATCGGTGGAGGCGGGTTTTCCCGAAGGGATACAGGCGCCCTCGTCGGTTCAGCCGGCCGGAGCGTTTGCGCGCGGCCGAATCCGGCAGATCTTGACTGCGCAAGGGCGGTCCCTCTACGGAAAATACGAGGCCAAGGCCAAGGCGCTCCTGGACGGGGTGCCGACTGCACCGGCGGACGTGCCGGCCTTGAAGGAATTGATCGCCCGGTATCCCAACAGCCTAGCCGCGGGCAAGGCCCTGATGCGAATGGCGGATGGCGTCGCCAAGGCAGGCTCCACCCTGCAGGCGATGCGCCATTGGCGGACGTACCTCCGCTCGTTTCCCGACGGCGATCGGGTAGGTGACGCCATGAAGAGTCTGGCGGGGCAATACGAAAAAGATGGCCGTTTGTTGGACGCCAAAGAACAACTGTTAGTGTTGGGGCGCCTGGCGACGACCCGGCCAATCTGGGTCATCGTGAAAGGCAAGCCGGTCGATGGGAAGCGCTACGTGGAAACCCGTCTGGCGGAAACGAAATTTGCCGACGTGTTTGGCCGCCGAAGCCAGCCGCTGACCGGCGTGGGCGCTCCGAGCTGGCGCAAGCCTATGGACGAGAAGAGGAAAGTCGTCCAGTTCGTTCCCAACGCGACGCCAGAGATTCCCGTCTCGACGGTTGTCTTTACACAAACCCTGGTGGACGACCCGTACACCACGACCCTGTCCTTTCACGATGCGAAGACCGGTGCTTTTCAGCGAGTCCAACATTGGCAATGCCGACCGGGGCTCCTGCAGACGCTTCAAGCAGGAGAAGATTTGTACATTTTCGACAGCAAACGGCTATACAAAGAACGGATCCCCACCGGCGGGATAGTGTGGCGCACCGAGGAATGGAAGGACATGGCTCCAAAAGAGGAGCGTCACTACCTGTACAACGGCCGTTTCTTGTCCTACGTCAAGGAAAGGACCAACCAGACGTTCTACGAAGTTGCGTGGTCGCCGGTGCGGCTATTGTCAACCGGAGACGAATTGTGTGCGTTATTCACCACCTTGGGCGAAACCACTGCGGTGGGGATCGATCCGCTGACCGGGGAGATTTTGTGGTCCCGTCCTCTGGGCGCCGCGGTGGCGCGATTTGCAAGCGCGCAACTGCGGCCGGGCTATCTGCTGATCCCCGTCTTGGAACGCGCGGGTAACCGACGGGTCACCCGGATCCTGGTCCTGGACAGCGGCACGGGGGAACGAATCTACGCCACGCGGCCCGAGCCACTGATACCGAACAAACGGATGGGAAACCCCGCCATTAAACAGTGGCCCGAATTTTCCTATGCCACGGGCGAAGGTCGGCTGTATGTCCAGGCCGGAAACCGCGTGGTGGCCTACGATCTGGCCCAAGGGTCGGTGGTCTGGAAGCAGAAGATGGAGAGCGCCCGAACCCTGCGCGCAGAGCATTATTCGGCCGTGCCGGTGGATCATCACCGGATTGCGCAAAACAGCCGATGGATCGCGGCGATTGCTCAAGAGAAAAAACTGTTTATAATCGACAAGGCGACCGGGTCGGTAGAATGGAGTCTGGACAGCCGTCCCGGGGAGGTGCTGCTGGACTGCCGGCTCACCGCCGATCGGGTGGCGGTGATCTCGACCCGGAACCCGCAGCAGGGCCAGGGCTTTTTGCTGGGCCTGAGCGGCCGGCGGGACCTGCACTTGCGAACGATAAGCCTGGCTACGGGCAAACCCATGGGCGTGGAGACGCGGCTGGTAAACGTTCGGCACGTCTACACCATCGTTCAAGCCGCCGACCAACTGGCGATCCTTTTCGACGGCGAATCGGCCGACGCCGGCAAACGGACCGGTGCGCAGGTTTGGGTCGCCTCGGCCACCACGGGCAAAACGGTGGCGCGACAGACCGGCCCGGACGCGATCATCGCGCACGGGACGGGGATTTCCTTATACGACGGCCGATTGCATGTCGCCGGGCCTTGGGGCGTTGCGGCACTCGGACAGAAAAAAAAGAGCAGCGAATGAAACCGAATCAGGAGGACCCGATGGCAGAAGAAAAGCGGGAGATGTCCACCAATGACATCGAAGCGGTCAAACGGCTCAACCGCGCCTACGATCAGATCAAAGGAGAGTTGGCCAAAGTGATTGTGGGCCAGGAGCTGGTGATCGATCAGTTACTGATCTCCATCTTCTCCCGGGGCCATTGCATTTTGGAAGGCGTACCGGGACTGGCCAAGACCTTGTTGATCTCTACGTTGGCCGAGACCATCTCTTTGTCGTTCAACCGGATCCAGTTTACCCCGGACCTGATGCCCTCGGACATCACCGGCACGGAGGTAATCCAGGAAAATAAGACCAGCGGCGAGCGATCATTCAAATTCATCAAGGGCCCGATCTTCGCCAACGTGATCCTGGCCGACGAGATCAACCGGACCCCGCCCAAGACCCAGGCGGCCCTGCTGGAGGCCATGCAAGAGCATCAGGTCTCCGCCGGCGGGACCAAGCACGTGCTGGAAGAGCCCTTCTTCGTGCTGGCGACTCAGAACCCCATTGAGCAGGAAGGCACCTATCCGCTGCCGGAGGCCCAGTTGGACCGCTTCATGTTCAAGATCTTCGTCGACTACCCGAGTGAAGAGGAAGAGATGGAGGTCATGCGCAAGACGACCGCGCCCCAGAAGCATGAGTTGTCGGAGGTCCTCAACGCCGAACAGATCATCGAGCTGCAACAGATCGTCCGACGGGTGCCGGTGTCCGAGCACGTGCTGGCCTACGCAACGAGTTTGGTGCGGGCCACACGGGTGCGCTACCCGGACCAGGTGCCGGAGTTCATCCGCAACAGCCTCTCCTGGGGAGCCGGGCCGCGCGCGGCGCAGAACCTGATCTTGGGCGGCAAGGCACGGGCAATCCTCAACGGCCGCTTCTTTGTGGCAACCGAGGACGTGCAGGCTGTGGCCCACCCGGTGCTGCGGCACCGGCTGATCACCAACTTTGGAGCCGACGCGGAAGGAATCACGACCGACACGGTAGTGGACAAACTGCTGGAGGCGATGCCGACGAATGAAAGCGAGCTGAGCAAAGATGGAAGAATCCCAAAAGTATTTGGATCCGAAGACGCTAAGCAAGATCGGTCAGCTTGACCTGAAGGCGCGGCTCATCGTCGAAGGGTTTATCAGCGGTCTGCACCGAAGTCCTTACCGCGGATTTTCCGTGGAGTTTGCCGAGCACCGGGAGTACGTGCCGGGCGACGACCTGCGCCACCTGGACTGGAAGGTGTACGCCAAGTCCGACCGCCACTACATCAAGCAGTACGAAGAGGAAACGAACCTGCGTTGCTTCCTGCTGCTGGACGTGAGCGAGTCCATGAGCTTCGCGTCCGAGGATATCAGCAAGCTGGAATACGGTTCCTACATGGCCGCGTCCCTGGCCTACCTGATCACCCAGCAGCGCGACGCGGCGGGCCTGACCTTGTTTGACCGGGCGATCCAGCGGAATCTGCCGACGCGGACCCATCCGACGCACTTGAAGCAGATCCTCCACGAGCTGGGCGAGATCGTACCGACCCAAACCTCCAGTATGAGTCGGATCTTTCATGAACTAGCCGAAACCTTTGGCAAGCGGGGGATTGTCATCGTCATATCCGACTTCTTTGACGAGCCCGACGCGATCCTCGACGGGCTGCGGCACTTTCGCCATCGGGGCCATGAGGTGATCGTCTTCCACGTCCTGGACGCCGCGGAGGTGACCTTCCCCTACGAGAACCTTACCCTGTTCGAGGGCCTGGAGCAGTTGCCGCACCTGCTGGCGGACCCCAAGACGGTGCGTCGTAATTACCTGGAGGTCTTCGGCGGATTTCTCAAAAAGATCCGGCGCGGCTGCGTGAACGCGGGCATGGATTACGTGCAAGTCAAAACCAGCGATCCGTTGGGCGTGGTGTTGTCCACGTACCTGTCGGCGCGGGAAGGAGGAAAGCGCTAATGCCGTGGAACTTTTTTTCCAGCGGAACCCTGTTTTGGGGCGGATTGGGCGCGGCGAGCATCCCGATCATTATTCACATCCTCAACCGGCGGCGCTTTCAGCGCGTCCGCTGGGCGGCCATGGCGTTTCTGCTTCAGGCTGAGAAGATCACGCGCAAGCGGGTGCGGATCGAGCACCTGATCCTGCTGCTGATCCGTACGCTCGCGGTCCTGCTGATCGCTTGGGCTCTGGCCTCGCCCCAGGGATGCTCATCGACCTTCCTGGGCGAGGGAGGGCGCAATATCGTAGTCGTCCTGGACGACTCCTACAGCATGGGCCACACCAACGACGAGGGCATCTCCAGCTTCGACCGGGCCCGAAAACATTTGGACCGACTGGGTAAGGGCCTGCGTGGCGGCGACCAAGTGACATTGATTCGCACCTCTGACGCCTACCGCTGGTCGCGCACAAAAGATGAGATGGAAGGCCAAGCCACCGCCTCGGTGGAGGATTACCTGTACCTGTCCCACGTCAAGGTAGACCAATCCACCGAGCAGACGATTCTGGACAAGCTAGGCCGGCTGGAGCCCTCCGACATCCACACCGATTACTTCCTGGCCTTTCAACTGCTCAAGGCCGATGCCGACCGACTGGACGACACGGAACTATTCGGCCGCGAAGTCGTGGTTTTGACCGACATGCGCGCCTTCGGGTGGACCCGGCGGGCCGCGCCTTCACGGGGCGCCGACAACGCGGTGGATACGCCAAGCCAGAATGAAACCTTCAAGGAGCTGCTCGTGGGCCTGACCGGCGAGGTGGACAACCCGCACCGGGCGAACGTGACGCTGATCGACGTGGGCGAACCGGTCAACCGGAATATCTCCATCGAATCGGTGGTTGTGGAC
>JAJDCN010000316.1 GCA_029260815.1 Planctomycetota bacterium | reverse complement strand
GACTTCCTGGTTCAAGGCCCTTTCCGATCCCATGTTCGAGCACCGCGTGTATCTGGTCATGCCGGCGCTGGCCGCGCTGTTTTCTCTGGCCTTCGTGTACGCGTTTCGGCTGATCGTGGATGGCCGCCCGGCCTATTTTCTGCGCGTGGCGGGCTTCTCTGTGGCGGCGGCGATCCTGTTGTGCCTGGCGGCCCTGACGCAGACCCACAATGCACTCTACAATACCGAGGCGCAGGCTTGGCAAAACGTTTTGAAAAACAATCCGACCAGCCCGCGGGCGCTCAATGCTTTTGGCCAGGCCCTGTTGCGGGCCTCGGCCGAACAGATGAACCGGCGCCAACCGGAGAACATCTTGTCCCTTTGGGTGGACCCACAGATCTCCGATGTCGCTCGTCAGCCGGACCGCAAAAAGATCGACCTGATGATCCGGTTCGTCGACGACGGGCTCGATCATGCCGAAGCGTTGCTGAAGGCCGCTTATGCCTTGGAAACCGAGCGCGATGCCGTCGCCCGATACTGTCACAATCTGGCCGTAACCTATCGGCACAAGAGCGAGCTGCTGCTTTTCAAACTTCAGCGTCCCTACCAGTATAGCGGAAAGGCGCCGACGGCGAAGCAGCAGGAGGAGGTGAAGAAACAGCTATCCGATGACGCGTACGTATCCACCCGAGTGGCTCACGGGTATTGGCAGCGTGGCATAGGGTTGCGTTCCTTCGGGGTTCACGTGGAATCAGCCGTGACGATGGGACTGTTTTTCTTCCAGAAAGGGTTGGAACTCTACACGAGCATCGAGGGAGACCTGGG
This sequence comes from Planctomycetota bacterium, assembly GCA_029260815.1. GTDB lineage: Bacteria > Planctomycetota > B129-G9 > JAJDCN01 > JAJDCN01 > JAJDCN01. The sequence continues at coordinate 4,183 of JAJDCN010000316.1, read as the reverse complement.
ACCGGACATGTCGGCCGAAGCCCAGGGGATAGCCGAGCGCGCAAGAAATAACTTTTGGATCGCAGTCGGCTTGGAGTTGGAATCTCAAGGCTATGGCTTGAAGCTGAGACGAACCTTGCACTCCACCCTGGCGGGCGCCTATTACTATCTGGGCAAGCTGGAGCTGGGTCGAAAAACAGTCACGGGTTTCGAACGCACAAACGCATACGACCTTCTTCACGCGGCGTTGGAAAAATACGGCGTGTACTTTCCCCTGGATACGCTCACGCAGGACCGGCCGCGTGTGGTCGATACGGTCAAGAATCTCCGCATTCTGGAACAGCAGGGTGTCGGTTCGCGCCGAATGCGGATCCCACGGTGGGGTGCCGCCGATTCTCTGCCTGCATTCAAGCCCGGAAACGGTGGCAATATTCCGGGACCCTCCCCGCCGCGTGCGAGCACATCACCTCGTCCGCTGGCCGATTCGGTGGACCGTGCGCAGTTTCGACGGGCCCTGCAGGTCTTTGAGAAGTTGGGCCTGCGACTAAAAAAGATTGCTGCGACGCAGCCGGGTGCGTCTACGGAGCCTTGGGATGTGATCGTGCCCGCACTTGCCAGCGACAAGCCGATCCTGGAGGCGGTGGCCAACGGGCAGGCCGTCGACGGGGTCCATCCCGATCTGCTGCTGGGCCGGTTCAACTACTTGCTGGCCGTGGCGTATCTGAGTTTGCCGGATTCCAGCCGGCGCGTGCCGGACGCATTTCTTGGCTACGACCTGCTCCATGCGTCGCTGACCGCTTATGCAAACGTCGAACTGTCGGAGGTGGACAAGCTTCAGACCGTGCAGCGGGAGCAGGAGGTTAAACGGGTCCATGAGATGCAAAAACGCATCGCCCGATTGGAGAGAGATTTTGCCAATGAAGGGCTCCGTCCACGGTCGGTAATTCTGCCGACGTGGGCTCGGTAACCCGCAAAACACTCACGCAGTTTTAAAGCACCACCTCAAGACCTTGCTGCCCAGGGCCATAGTGGCTTTCAGCTCGCTCCAACTGCGGGTCTTGAATAGGCGACCCAGGATATAACTCGGTCGCAGGTAGAATTTCCGGTGTGCGACGTGAACAATCTTTGTGAGCTGCTCTTCGGTCCAGTTCTCCGATACAGCCACCGGGCGCTTGAGGTCTTTGTCCACCGGATTCTGTGCGTCGATCTCCCGATAGATGCCCTGCTCTACCGCCCAGTCGTAGACCTTGGTGCCCGGGAATGGGGATAGGACGCTGAACTGGGCGTAGTCGGTCTTGATCTGCTTGGCGAACTCGATGGTCTCCAACTCGATCTCGTAGGTATCCACCGGGATGCCGAGGATAAAGTAGGATAGGGTCCGAATGCCGGATTTGCGCGTCAGCTCGAAGCTCTGGCGGATCTTTTCCGGTGTGGTGCCTTTCTTGAGATAATCCAGCGCCGCCTGATTGCCGGATTCCACGCCGAAAGCGATGAGCGTGCATCCGGCGCGCTCCATCCAATCGAGGGTATCTTTGTCTACCGTATCGACCCGGCCTTCGCATTTCCACTCGATCTTTACGCCGCGGTTGACGATCTCCTGACAGACTTCCACCACGCGCTTTTTGCGCAGGGTAAACAGGTCGTCGTAGAAGATCATGGAGCGGATCCCGTATTGCTCGGAGATCTCCACCATCTCGTCGACTACGTCCTTGGGCGAACGGACCCGCCAGCCGGACCCGAAGACCGACTTGTCGCAGAACGTGCAGGGGTAGGGACAGCCCCGGGAGGAAAAAGCGGTGGTCACCGGTGCGTGGCGCATGAGGGAATAGTGGTACCGGTCGTTGGGCAGAAGATGCCGCGCCGGGAAGGGAAGGGCGTCCAAATCGTCGACGCCCGGAGCTTCGGGGTTGATCTGGTCGCGGAAGATTAGACCGGGCATATCGGAGACATCTTCGCCCTTGTCCAGCTTGCGCACCAGATCGCGCATGATGTATTCGCCTTCGCCGTTGACTGCGAAGTCGACCCCATCACGCCAGTTCTTGGCCACGTTCTTCGGCGATGACGCCACGTGGGCACCGCCCAGGACCACGTATTTTCCTTTTTTCTTTTCCCGGACTACATCCAACGCCCGCCAGGTGGTGTCGATCACCGGGGTCATGCCGGTCAGGCCCACGATGTCGGGCGATCGTGTGTCCAGGTCCGCTTCGAATTCGTTCCACGTCATCCCCAAACCGAAACCGTCGAGGATCTCCACTTCGTGGCCGTCTTGTTCTAAGACCGCGCCGATGGAGGCCAAACCTAAAGGGGGAACAACGATGTCTTCGCGCTCGATGGAACGAGCGGGAGGATGAATCAGCAATATTTTCATCTATTAGTCCTTCAGCGTCAATTCACGGACGCCGATTTTATGTTGAACATACAGCTCCCGCACCTGGCGGGGGCTGAGTTTCCAATTTTTCCGAAACCGGAACCTGCGTGCGACCATTCGCGGCAGGTATCGTAACGCACTCCAATAGGCCTTGATCAATACGCCGATCAAGGACCACGCCGAATACTGCGCAGTATACTGGCCCGCGGAGCCCTTCGCAAACAAAGCTCCATAGGCTTGGTAGGCGAACCGGGCCAGCGTGTACACGGGGCTGACCAGCAACATTCCGGCCGGCAGGCACTTGATCGCTACGAACAGCCGGTTGCGCTCCACCAAAAAGGCCTTCGTCGACGAATACGCGCCAAACCCGACGGAGTACCGGTGATACGCCACCGCCTTCGGGACGTAGACGCATCGATATCCTGCTAGTCGGGCACGGAGTCCGAGGTCGGTATCGTCGCCGTAGGCGAAGAAGTCCTCATCGAACCCGTCAAGCGTGCGATACACATCCGCTCGATACAAACAGGCACAGCCCGATGGCAACAAGACTTCCTCTTCGCGATCGTACTGGCCGGTATCGATCTCCAGCCGGCCCCGGCCCCGGTTGAGCCCGTCGGCGTATAACAGGTGGCCGGCGTTGTCGATCCGGCTCCGGTCGTCGTAGGTCAACACCTTGCAGGCGACCATGCCGATCGTGTCGTCGCGTTGTGCCGCGTTGACCAATTCGCCCATCCACGCTGGCGCAACTTCAGCGTCGTAGTTCAGCAGGGCCAGGTACTTCCCGATCGCATGCTGTGCGGCAAAATTGTTTCCGCCGCTGAACCCCCGGTTCGTTTCGGACCGGAGGATCTTGACCCGCTCGTTTCCCTTGTATCGTTCGGTCAACCAGGCGTGTGTGTCATCTTCAGACCCGTTGTCCAACACAATGATTTCAAAATCGTGCCGGTCGCTGGCGAGAACGGAATCAATACACGCCGCGGTCATCTCCCGGCCGTTCCAGCCGAGGACAATGACGGAGACCAGCGGGCCGGCGGTCTTGTCTGTGTTCTCTTCGGGTGCGATACCTGGCTTCCCCGCAGGGTCTGTTGTCATGCGCAAAGCTTAATTATAGTAAATTTTGTCGCTAAAGTCAATTTGCCGCTCTTTGACCCTCGACCGGGGCCAGACAGGCCATTGCACTACTGTTTGCGAAGCCCTATGATAGCCCTCCTGGCCGCAAATGCGATCGAGGCGCCGTAATCGGCGAACCATCATGTCCCGAATCCTCAGCGTGGGGACCGCTGTGCCCCCCAACCGCGTAAGTCAGGAGCAGGCCAAGGCGGCCTTTCGTCCGACCTTTGCTCCATTGGGTGACGCCGACCAGCTTGCGGCTATCTATGACCACGCCGGCGTTCACACGCGGTATTTGGCCTTTCCCATCGACTATTATTTTACGACCACTGACTTTCGTCAACGCAACCGTGACGCTCTGGAGGTTGCTGTTGAGATCTCCTGCGCGGCGGTGGCGCGTGCGCTGGACAAGGCGGCGGTGGCGCCCGATCGGATCGGTCACATCCTGTTCGCCTGCACCACGGGCCTGGCCACGCCCAGTGTGGACGCATACATCATCAACCGGATGGGGCTGTCGCTGCAGGCGGGGCGCACGCCGCTGTTTGGCCTGGGTTGCTCAGGTGGCGTTGCCGGATTGACGCTGGCGGCGCGCTTGGTGTCGGAGCGCTCACCGTACGTACTACTCGTCGCCACAGAGCTATGCTCCATGACGCTGCAGCTTTCGGACGTCTCCAAGCGCAACCTGATCGGGACGGCTCTGTTCGGCGATGGGGCGGGCGCGGTGAT
>JAJDCN010000315.1 GCA_029260815.1 Planctomycetota bacterium | reverse complement strand
CCTTGGCCGACGGCGAATCGCTGCTGGCCTACTATGACGCCACGAACGACTGGACCACTCTGGCGACCACCGACAGTGGCTTCTCCGCAGCTGTCGTAAACCCCGTCCCTGAGCCCGGGACTCTTGCTCTCGTCGGCCTCGGCCTCTTCGGCCTCGCCCGCCGCAAGAGGGCTCGCGCGAAGAGGAGCCAATAGCCGGAGCTTGATGGTTCGCACGTTTCGGTAGCTGCAAAACGCCGTATCTTATTTACCCGTGCGCGAGAACCCGGAGTAGTAGATCTGCCGCGGCACCCGACAAATTGCCCACATCGTCTCCACTACCAGCGCGACGGATCAGGTGTCCGGATAGCGGCGATTGCGGTGGCCAGGAATCGCCTTCCGGGCCTTGCAACGCCGGTCCCGGCTTGTTACTCTTTTAGGTCGATTCAATCCCCGAAACGTGATGCGATGTATAGGTACCTATGAGTGATCTGACGCTTGAGATCATCCGCGTTGTGATTTTGACGGCCATCTCTTTTTATCTTTGGATGATGGGGCGTCAGCGTGCGGAATTGTCACAAAAGGGGTGGCAATGGATTCTGACGGGTTTTGCGTTGCTGTTGTTTGGCAGTGTATTGGATGTGACGGATAATTACGAAAGCTTGAACGCGTATCAGGTGATCGGGAACACGCCGACCGAGGCGTTCTTGGAAAAATTGGTGGGTTATCTCGGCGGGTTTCTCTGCCTTGCGGTGGGCTTGATCCGGTGGATCCCGACGGTCACCAGCTTTAACCAAGTGCAAAGCTATGCGGACAAGCTTTCTCAAAAAAATGTTGAGCTGGCCATTGCTCGAGGCGAGGCCGAGGCGGAAATCGTAGAAAGTCAGGAGCGGATTCGCAGCTTCTTCAAGTTGTCCCTGGTGGGATTTTTTATTTCCATTCCGGACGAGGGGTTTGTCGAAGTGAACGACAAGTTCTGCGAAATGTTCGGCTATTCCCGCGAGGCGTTGCGTCATCTCAACGCCAAGGATCTGACCCACCCCGACGATCAGGAAGCGAGCGTTCAAGGCATGGCGCGCATCCGATTGGGAGAGATTAACGGCCTCTCCTTGGAGAAGCGCTATATTCGAAAAGACGGTAGCGTGCTTCATGGACGCGTGTCGGTCCGTGGCGTGCGTGGCCGCGATGGCGAGGTTGCGTTTTTTCTAGGCCTTGTGGAAGACATCACCGAGCAACACCAGGCGCAAGAGGCCGTCGTCCGGGCGGAGCGCCTGGCCGCGGTTGGCACGCTTGCCGGCGGTGTGGCCCACGAGTTTAACAACATCAACCAGGTGGTGCTGCTCAACCTCCATTTGGTCCTCCAAGAACAACTCCACTCGACCACGCGCAGGCGATTGGAGACGCTGCTCAAAGCAATCCAGCGCTCTGCCTCGATTACCGACAGCCTCCTCTCTTTTACGCGCGACCGAAAACCTGTCAAGAAGCTTTGTTCGCTCAACGCCGTTATCAAGGACACGTTGACGATCTTGAATGACGAGTTGTCCACGGCCGGTGTCGAACTGGAAGTCAAGTTGGGAGAGGTCCCGCCTTTCATCATGGACGATGGACAAGTTGCCCAGGTCCTCATGAATCTTGTGATCAACGCAAACCATGCATTGATGGGCCAGTCAACGAAGCGCGTTACCATCGAATCGGCAATCGAAGGCGAGAATGCCCGTCTGCAAGTGGTCGACACTGGGCGCGGGATTCCCGCGGAACACATTCGGAAACTATTCGATCCATTTTTTACCACCAAAGGCGAGCACGCCGAGAAAGGTAGCTCCTATGAGCATGTCACAGGCAGTGGATTGGGGCTCAGTGTCACCCATGCGATTATTGAAGAGCATGGTGGCTCCGTTCATGTCGACAGCGAGGTCGGAGTGGGCACCACCTTCACGATTACGCTGCCCATGGTGCAGGCGGTGAGCGCCCGACCTGGTGCGCAAGCGGAAGGTGCACTTCCCGATCCTCCGTCGCCCGGGCGCATTATTATCGTAGATGATGTGGAAGAATTGCGGGAAGCGGTATCCGCCATCCTGGGCACCCAGAACTATGCGGTCGTCAGTACCGGAGACGGAGCCGAGGCTTTGCGCCTGCAAAGCGAGCAGCCCTTTGATGTTATCTTGATTGACCTGCAAATGCCCAAGATGAACGGCAGAGAGCTTTTGAAGAAGCTGTCGGAAACGAATGCAGACAAGAAAACCAAGATCATCATCGTCACAGGCCGCGTCGATCGCGATGACACGCTGGGCGAATTCGAAACCATTAAGAAGCCGTTCGAAGCGGACTTCCTGCTCCAACGCGTCGGAGCCGCCCTGCGCAAAGGCACCGGTGAATAGCCATCTGTGCGAACAGTTTTTGTTGATGAATTTGGGATAGAGCCAATGATCCAATCCGCGATTCCGGTTGTGCATGTGTCTGATGCAGCGCGGGCCGAGTCGTTTTATTGCGGCCCGCTGGGGTTTGAGAAGCGTTGGGAATACAGGCCGCAGCCCGAGGAGGCCTCGCCGGTGTACATGGGGCTTCAGCGCGACGGCGTTTGGCTTCATGTGTCTTCATTTTCGGGCGATGGCGTGGCGGGCTCCGCGACGGTCTTTGAGACGCCGAACGTCGATGGACTGTTCGAAGCGTTTCGGTCTGCGAACGTGACAATCGAATTGGAGCCCTACGATCAGTCCTGGGGCACGCGAGAGATGTATGTGAAAGACCCCGATGGTAATAGCCTGCGTTTCGTTCAGGAGAAATAATAGAATGACATTCGATCCTGCCGTTCCCATTCTTCGGGTCTTCGACGAGGGCAAGGCGAAGGCATTTTATCTGGAGTTTCTCGGCTTTTCCGTGGATTGGGAGCACCGCTTCGAGGCGAACCTTCCTTTGTATATGCAGGTTTCCGTGGGCCAGTGCGTGCTCCATTTGTCCGAGCATCATGGCGATTGCTGCCCCGGCGCCGCGCTCAGAATCCAAGCCCACGATCTGGACGCCTTTCATCAGCGCGTGTCGGCCACGGATTACGGCTATGCCAGGCCGGGAATCGAAAAAACGGCTTGGGGCACCCGCGAGATGACCGTGACCGATCCCTTTGGCAACCGCTTGATCTTTTACGAAGACGTGCCGCAGAAGTAAGGTGCGGCATCGATAAGAACCGCAACCCGCGCTTTAGCTCTTGTGTGTTGTGCTAGCGCACAATGGGATCGGCCGGAAGCGTTTCTAGAAATTTCTCGGCAATCGCATGGGAAAAACTTTCGTTGCCACGCTGGTTGTAGTGGCACACGTCAATGTACAGCGTGTCGGTCACGTCCTTAAACAACATCGACAGGTCGGCAAAATTGATGCCTTCTGCTTCAAAGGTCCGTGAGCGATGGCGCATCCGAGGATAGAGTGCTTGAATCCCGGTCGGCCAAAAGTGCGTTGAGCCGGTATGTAACAGCTCCTCCTCAGAGAGTGGCTTGGAGACCTCAGGGACGGTGTCTTTTGACGTGGGTTGCAGGACGTGAAGGTAGTGAATCCCTGCTCCTTTGGCAAAGGTTGCCAAAAATTTCGTGCCCCGCGTCCACAGGTTAAGGCACGCCTGTACCGGGTCCTTTTTCTCTGCCGGGTCCCATGGCCCGACGAATACGCTGTCGGTGGTCTCCCGAGCCACTTCCTCCAAGTGGTCAAAATAGTCTATTTTTGCTTCCTCGCGCTGTCTCTCCCAGTATTCGGCGCGCCGCGCAAGAAAATAGCCCAGCCCGCGACTGATCCTCACCACTTGACGTGACCGCTTGAGGTTGAGCAAGTAATTTTTGTTGGCGGCATCATATCGCGCAACATCGGCAATCGTCTGCGGCCGCCACGTGTTGCCGCTCAGATTGTGCGCCCAGTTCGGCGCGTGCGGGAACTGCGGGGAAATGCGGGATTTGACAGCGTTTTCGTAGGCCAAGGCCGCTTCGTTGAACCCGTCAATGTTAATGATGGCATCGGGCTCCAGACCCAAAGAGATGACCGACGCCAGGACCATTAACTGTTGCGGTTGCTTGTAGCCCTCGTTTGCGCAGTTGATAATCACGACGTTCTTGCCGGCCAGTTTTGGGCTGGCTTCCAGCTCTTTCTTGAATTGGTCTCCAGCGTGTAGAACCAACCACCGCGCGACCGAACCGCCGAGCATTACCACGACATAGTCGTTCTCTTTTTTTGCGTACGGAATGTCGTAGGGAGAGGAAAAGCCGATATTGTTGACCTTCAGGTCCGCCCACGGCAGGCGCTGGTCCTGTCCAATCTGCCGTGCCAAAACCTCGGGAGGACGCTCTCGCATGGCGCGCCGTGGTCTTTCAATCGCCCCGAAATACGGATGCAGAATAAAATCAGGAAGGTTCTTGTGCGCTTGTCGAAACTCGAAAGCCTCCGCTTCGGCATAGCGTTCGCGGATCGCACCCGGCGTATACTCCGACAGCCGGTCTCCGCTCGCATACAAGCGAAAGCCAAACTCGAACAGGACGACGCCGAACAAAAAAGAGAAGAACAGCAAGGCGATTCGTTTTTGAAAAACACGCTTTTTCGCCTTGGCCATAGCATTTTCCCCCAAGATCTCTGACTGTCAAACCTCTCGACGCATGCTTCAACCCCAAGAAGATAGCCTATGGGCCCATCGTCGTCAATGTACTGTTGTCCCCGCGCAGGCCTTTGTGTCAGAGGTCTTGCATCTGTAGCAAAGAAAGGAAGTGCCACCCGCCACCGCGACGGCCAGGCCTACACAGAGGTTTTCTTGCGACGTTTGAGGCGATTACAACCAAACCGTAGCGAGGGGCGTTTTGAGGCGGCTTCTAATGGTATGCTATGACAGCGCTGTCTACGAAAGAATCCAAGAGAGGAAGTCAATGAGTAAGCCCAACTTTATTTGTGCGAACGTCGTTCTACCGGTTCGCAGCATTTCCGAAGCCGTCAATTGGTACGCTGAGGCCCTGGGCTTTTCGGTGGCATACCTTCATGAAGGAGAGCACGAAGGGGAAGAGGCAAACTACGCCATTTTACAAAGAGACGACGTCTCCGTGCATTTTATACTGGACGAAGGATATGCCGACGAACATCCCTGGACCCAGTCCGGCACAGGCTACTTGTATCTCGTTGTGAACGACGTAGACAAAGTGTTCGAAGAGGTCAAAGCGAAGGGCATTGCAATCACCCGAGACCTCCAGATTGAAAACTGGGGTGCGAGAGGTTTTAACCTAACGGACCCCAGTGGAAATGACGTGCACATTGAACAGCCGCGTTAGCTCCAAAGCTCCATCCTCAAGAAACTCCTAGATCGAATACTCCGGGATGCGGATAGCGTTCAGGGCCATGGACAGGTCGCGGATGATGTCGCTGGGGTTCTCCAGGCCGACCGATAGCCGGATGCCCGCTCGTGAAATCTTCGCAGCGGCGGCTTGTTCTGCGCCGAGGCCGGAGTGGGTCATCAGAACGGGCGATTCGATCAATGTGCGGACCTGGCCCAGAGAGACCGCCAGGGTCATGCAGTACGCGTTGTCCGCGGCGAAGTCGAGCATCGCTCGGCAATTGCGGGCGCCTTCCTCTTCGGCAAAATCCAGCTCGAAGTACAGCATATTGCCCGGCGCGAAATTGCCCTCGAAGTCGCGCATCTGCTTCTGCGCCAGTTTGCGCTGTGGGAAGGACCGCAGGCCCGGGTAGTACACGCGCCGCACCAGCGAATGTTTTTCCAGGTACTGCGCAATCTGCAGCGCCGAGGTCTGCTGCCGCTGCAAGCGGATGGCCAGGGACGGCAACCCGTAGACCAGCACCGGCCAGGCGCTCTTGCCTGACAGCGACGCGCCGAAGTCCTTGCGATACATCCGCAATGCTTCCTCGTATTGCTTCGGCCCGATCACAATGCCGCCCAGTTCCGTGCCGAACCCGTTGAGGTTCTTGGTCAGCGAGTGGATCACGAATGTCGCGCCATGGGACAGCGGCCGCTGGCAGTAGGGCGTGGCAAAGGTGTTGTCCACCAGGATCGGGATCGTGGGATCGATCGCATCGACCGCGGTGCGTAGCGCGCTGAGGTCAATTAGCTCCAGCGTCGGGTTCGACGGCGTCTCCAGATAGATCGCCTTGGTGCGCTTGTCGATGGCCTCGGCCAACACACCCTCGTGGGTCAGGTCCACGAAGTCCACCTCGATCCCGTTGCGCGGAAGCCAGTTTGTCATTAGCGAATGGGTACAGCCGTAAAGCGTCTGGTGCGCGACCAGCTTATCGCCGCGCTCCAGCAGAATGCCCAGGGCCGCAGAGATCGCCGCCATGCCCGTGGAAAAAGCGACCGCGATCTCTCCGCCCTCCAGCAGGGCCAGATTTTCTTCGAGCATGCCGCGCGTGGGGTCATCCAGTCGCTCGTAGATGTAGATCGGCGTGTGATCGGTGTCGCTCGGGTGGGGAAATTCGCCAAATCCCATGGCACCGCGTTCCGCAGAAGACAGCCGATAAGTGGAGGAAGATGAAATTGGCGGGACCACGTGATGATCGTAGTCCCAGCTCTTCGATACGTTTTGACCCTGGATCAGGAAGGACTCGAACGAGTACTCCCCGTTGCGCACTTGTTCCCGGATGTCTCGCATGATGCACCTCTCCACTTTTGCAGACCTGTCGGTTCGTTCAAACACCACAGCCCCACTCACCCCCCTCCACTATACGCTCGCGGCGGTTTATTGACAAGACAATCCACCTTATATTTTCGCGTGCGGCATGGCATTGA
>JAJDCN010000314.1 GCA_029260815.1 Planctomycetota bacterium | reverse complement strand
GCTGAGTACCAGCGAACTTGTCAATCGCATACCCGACCGCAAATCCAACCCCGATACAGGCCACCATGGTGACCCCCAAGCCGCCAATGAGCGACAAGGCATGAGTCATTTGAGCCTGTTCGGTCGACTTTTTGCTTTTCGCCACGCCCCCGTCCCTTCAAAACGCACGCCAGCGAACCTGATCGCGGGGGTTGATCTCGCTTGCAATTGCAAAGCGGGTCATTCTAACAGTGGCCCACGAGATTTCCAACTTTTTTTTTCAATTTCTGGATCACACGTAAGCCTAGCGAAGAAAGATGATTACACCGGAGATCGGTCGACTGCTCGGGAGAAATCCGGGTACGATAGAGTTTTCTCAAGGTTCCGGCCCGAAGGCGTTGGGGATCAAGTGCCGGCCCACGACCCGGCCCCGGGAATTGAGTGTGATTCCGACCACATCAAAACGCACGTCGATGTCGGCCACGTTCTTTTGATGCAGGTAATAGCGCGCGGTGCGGATGACCTGACGCTGTTTTTCTGGGTGAATCGCCTCGATGGCGGTGCCGTGGTCCGATCCGGTCCGGGTGCGGACCTCCACGAAGCACAATGTGGCGCCCTTACGGGCAACGATGTCGATCTCCCCCACCGGGCAGGTGTAGTTGCGCTCGAGGATCCGATAGAACTTGCGCCGCAGCAGCCAAACCGCCGACCGCTCTCCCCGATCCCCCTTGGTCTTTCGTTTCTCCGCCACGTTCGCCTCGCGCTGAGATTCGTCTAGAATGGATCCATTGTACGCGCGATTCGGGCGCCTGCCAGGCAAAAGCCTCCGTGGGCCAACGCAAACGGCCCGCCGTGGGGCGGGCCGTTTAAGAATGACTCTATATTTTCGTACGCCGATCAGGCGTTGGCAACCTCGACCGGTTCGGTGGCTTCTTCGGTACCCGGGTTGTCTTCCGGTTCGACGTCCTCTTTCTCCAGTTCGCCGGCGACGGTCTTGCGAGCCAACTCGCGCTCGTCTTTGGTGAGCAGCCGCTCGCGCAGCCGCGCCTTCTTGCCGGACAGTTCGCGCAGGTAGTACAGTTTGGCCCGCCGGACCTTTCCGCCGCGCCGGACGACAACCTTTTCCACAAACGGCGAGTGAATCGGGAAGATCCGCTCGACTCCTTCGCCCTGAACGATGCGCCGCACGGTGAAGGTTTCTCGGATGCCGCCGCCGATCCGTCGGATCACGACGCCGGAGAACAACTGAATACGCTCCTTATCCCCTTCCTTGATACGGACGTGAACGTCCACGGTGTCGCCGATTTTAAATTCAGGCAAGCGCTTCTTGCTGTTTTCTTTTTCGATCTTGTCAACGATGTCCATCGGGTTACTCCTGCCTTTCTTGCTTGCCTTCCTGCTCGTCCATCAAGTCCGGACGCCGTGTTCGTGTCTGCTCCAGCGCCTCTCGGCGACGCCATTCTTCAATCTTCCCGTGGTCGCCGCTTCGCAACACCTCGGGGACTTCCATACCCCGAAACTCCACCGGCCGTGTGTACTGCGGACAATCGAGCAGGCCGTTTTCAAACGATTCCTGCACGGCTGACTCCGCATCGCCCAACACGCCCGGCAGCAGTCTTCCGACCGCCTCGAGGATCGCCATGGCCGCCACTTCGCCTCCGGTGAGAACGAAGTCGCCGATCGAGATTTCCTCGAAGTCCAAACCGATCCGGATCCGTTCGTCAAACCCTTCGTACCGACCGCACAACAGGAGCAGGCGTTCTTCGCCGGCCAGGTTGTGCGCCAGGGCCTGGTCAAATCGCCGGCCCCGGGGGCTGAGCAGTATCCGCCGAAACAGTTGATTGCCGCAAACATCTTCGACCGCGGCGAAGACCGGTTCGGGCTTGAGCACCATGCCCGGTCCGCCACCGAAGGGCCGATCGTCGACTCGGTGATGCTTGTCGGTCGAGTACGCCCGGATGTCATGGGTCTCGACGGTCAGCAAATCCTTTTCGACCGCCCGTCCCAGGATGCTCTCGCGGAGCAGCCCGTCAAAGATTCTCGGAAAGAGCGTTAGAATATGAACCTGCATCGCCGTGGTTCAGGCAAACGCCTGTTCTCCTCCCGGGAACCGACATCCATGCGGAATCCGGTAAGTATATCGTGGATTGGACTGGGGTCAACCAAAAACTTGTCGGTCTACTGGAGGCCGACCGCAGCGGGAGGGACGAAAAAGCTTACTCCACAACAAAAGATCCGCCCTTTCGAGGGTTAGGCTTCCACCGAAGCCGGTCGCGAGACTCGCGATACCACTCGTTCCAGGCCTGAATTACGCGGGCCCGCTCGGCCAGCTCCTCCTTTGTGAAGGGTTTGCCGTAGGACGGTTGACGCGCATCGTCGCGGACCCAAATGTCTTCAAGAAGCTTTTGCATTTGCAGTCCCGTGCGGTCTCGCAACAGGAAGATCGCTTGACGTTTCAAGCTTGGCGGAGCTTCTTCAAGATTCAGAACGTCGATATACAAATCCATTTGCACCAGAGACGTCGAGCGGGGCCTGTCCTGTCGCAAAAAACCAATGCCCGCTGTTAAGAGGGTCAGGTTTTTCTTTTCCTTTCGCAACCGATGAATCAGGCGGTCCCAAGCCTCGTTTGAACACCACATCAGGATATATCCCGTACCCTCCGTCGGGTAGGAATCTGCAGCCCAGCGTTCCACGACGGCTTTCCACTCCTTCGAGCGTTGCGGCAGAAGATTCAAGCGCTGGAAAAGCTCGGCCTCGGTTGTGGCTGCCAGAGGATCACCCTCGAACGAGTGAGTCTCGTCCTTGAGCCTTTCGAGCCGGATCGGCATGGCCTTCTTTAACCGGTCGATCCGTGCGGATAGCCAATTTTGCATCTGGCCGTGTTTCGAATCCTTCAGCCAAACCAGCCACCTCTCAGCTGTTTCGGGCTCAATCTCGCCTGGTACAGGCGAGAACCGTTGACCCGTTATCCGTTCCAAGGCGCACTCCGCTTGATAGCGCACCCAGAAATCGGAGTGTTTCAAAAGCAGAACCAGTGGATAGACACTGTACTTTTCCGGGGCCAGGCCGATCGCGTGGACCGCCTGCCGACGAAGGTCGGAATCCCTGGATCCGGCTTTTTCCCACAGCCAGGGTAGAGCTTCCGACCAGGGAAGCTTTGCAAACGGCGTTACAGCATCTTTGTCAAGCAGGGACACGGACAGGCCCTTCTCGGTGAGGGCTGGTTCGATGGCCTGAGGCCATGCCATCTGGGCGGCCTTTGCGTATTGCCGCAGCACGGGCAACAGGTGCTCTTCATGTTTTGGGGTGAATCCTTCTCGCTGGGTGTGGACAACCTTTTCAGTTTCCTTCGGCGTTCCGTAGCGCACTTGTAGATCGTCCGGCGGCTTCTTGAAGAATCCCTGCAGTAGGATCTGGTCTTGGGCCGCTTCCCGCTTTAACGGAAGGTTCGTTTTGTACGCGCAGCCCGCCGGAAGTGCGACCCGAAGCGTGAGATTCTCGAAGCCCGCCCAATGGGTCGCCGGCCGAAACGGATATGAAAATGTGGGCGTGGTCAAACCCTCGTACATGACGTGAACCCTATAGACCGTTTCCGGCTGAAAGGTCAAGGTATAGGAATACAAAGAAATCTCCATTGGGTCGGTCATGACCGGGAACCCCCAAGCCTGCGCCAGTGGATGGTGGTAGGTTGGCTCCAGAATGTTGACCAGTTGATACAGTTCTTGCATCTGCAGTGAGCTTTTCAGAACAAACCGAAGCACCCCAGCGACCTTACTTCGCGGAATGCCTAACTTCTGGGACACATAATGTTCCATTTGGCCCTCCGCCCCGTGAAGCTTGGCCACAGAGAGCAGCTTTTTTAATTCCGGTCTGCGATCGATATAGGCCTGGACCACTTTTTCCAACGCGGGTCGTAGCGACTCATGGTCGCTTGTCAGATCGAGTTTCTGGACAGGAACGCTCTTGCCATCCAAAGTAACCTGAATTCGTTTTTCCATCTCCCACCGCCCGGGGGACAGGATGGGGAAGGCTGCTTGAACTGTAACCGCCTGATCGGCATCAGTACGCATTTGATACTCCGCTTCAATGCGCAGCGTGGCGCCACGGCAATGGTAAGGGCAAATCTGCTTGTGCGGTCCCAATGCAATACTCAAGGTCTCTGCTAGGATGCGAGCCTGGCTTGTTTTGATCGGACCGCCGTGACTCAGGCCACCGTCAGGACGCGCGTGAGGACCATGATTGGCGTGGGCCGGTTGAGGGGAAAAGACAGCAGAAAAGACAATGAAAAAGGCCGCGATTCTCTTCATCGTGCATCTCCTTAACAAGCGATGCGGTCAGTTGAGCAATGGCGGGAGCGGCCGCCCGACTTTCCATAATCAATTATACTCCGTTGGGAAATGCTGTCAACGGATGAATCCAGGCAGAGCAGGGTCCCTGAGCCTCGCAATCAGCCGCACACGGAGCGGATCCGGCCTTGGTAGGCGGCGGTGAGCTGCTGGGTGACGGGGCCGGGGCAGACGGGGCCGAAGCCTTTGCCGTCGAGGGTGTAGACGGGCATGATCCCCAGGAGACTGCTGGTCAAAAA
Organism: Planctomycetota bacterium; assembly: GCA_029260815.1. Lineage (GTDB taxonomy): Bacteria > Planctomycetota > B129-G9 > JAJDCN01 > JAJDCN01 > JAJDCN01. The sequence goes on along the minus strand of JAJDCN010000314.1, from coordinate 10,612 downwards.
GACCTCGGTGGCGTCGAGGATGTCGACCAGCGTGAACAGTTCCTCGCGAACCCGCAGATCCGCTTCGTGGCTCAGACGGATCACCTCGGCCCGAGTGATGCCCGGCAGGATCCCGGCGTGAAGACTGGGGGTGAGGATCTCGCCGTCCTGGTAGAAGAAAATGCTGGTGAAGGAGCCTTCGGCAATGAACTGGTCAGTGTTGAGCAACAGCGCTTCATCGCATCCGCTGGCCTGGGCTTCGTTGCGGGCCAGGATATTTTCCAGGTAACACAGGCTCTTCATACCGGTCAGGGGCGAGGTGGGATTGCGATGGATGCTCGAGAGGGTTAGTTGCATTCCCTCGGCGTAGCTTTTCTCGGGGTAGGCGCGCGCCTCTTCGGTCTCAAGAATCCAGTTGGGGCCTTTGTCCGCGCCGGCGGTCAAGACGATACGTAGCGTTGCGGTGGTTGCCTCGTTTTTTTCGATGAGTGCTCGGGCCGTTTGCGTCAGGGTTTCGGTTTGGGGGATGTCTTCGATCGCCATGGTGCGGGCCGATTCGATCAGGCGGTGAACGTGCTCGTCCAGCAGAAAGGCGGTGCCGTTAACGACGGGCAGGGTTTCAAACAATCCAAAGCCGTGGCGCAATCCGCGGTCGCCGATGGGAATGACGGCGGCGTTCTGCTCCACATATTCGCCGTTGACACAGGCGTACTGTTTCACGCTAGTCTCCCGGATCCCCGAGTACATTCATCACGGCCCTGGCCTTGGCCAGCGTTTCTTCGTATTCCGATTCCGGATCGGAATCGTATACGATACCGCCGCCGGCACCATAGTAACCAATGCCTTCTTTGGCGACCAGCGTTCGGATGGCAATATTCAAATCCATCCGGCCGTCCCATCCCACATAGCCCAGCGCCCCGGTATAGACGCCCCGGCGAACCGGCTCCAGCTCTTCAATAATCTCCATGGCCCGGACCTTGGGGGCTCCGGTGATCGAACCGCCGGGAAAGGTGGCCCGCAACAGTTGTCCAAGGGTGCCTTCGGATCGGAGGGTTCCCCGGACCACGGCGGACAGGTGATGGACGGTGGCATAGGAATCCACACGCTTGGGCTCCACCACCGACACAGATCCGTATTCGCACACCCGGCCCAGATCGTTGCGTTCCAGGTCCACGATCATGGCCAGTTCCGCGCTGTCTTTTTCGCTGTCCAGCAACTCCTGTCGCGTTTGCGCGTCGGTGCCAGCGGAGCGCCGGGGTCGGGTACCTTTGATTGGACGGGTCTCCACGTCCCGGCCCGCGCGCAGAAGAAATCGCTCGGGTGAAGAGCTGAGGATTTGGAAATCTCCCGCGTCCAGGTATGCGGCGAAGTCGCCGGGAGAGGCGGCGCGCAGGCGACTGTACAGATCGGTCACCGAGCCGGGCAAGGGAAACTCGAATCGCTGGGCAAGGTTGACCTGGAAAAGGTCGCCCGCGGCAATGTAGTCGATGGCCGTCTGGACCATCTGTTGATAGTCCTCGCGGGAATAATTGGCGCGGGGAGAACCCGCGGCAGCGCCCAAAACGGCCGGGTTGGCCTGTCCCGGTTCCACGGCGACCACTTCGGCGGCCAGACGCGCGGCCTGATCCACCGGGTCCTCTTGGCGACCGGCGGTGGAAGTCACGACATGGGCGATATTCGTCGTGTGATCGATGGCGATGATCCGGTCATACAGCCCCCAGCGAAGTTCAGGAAGCAGCAGGTCATCGAACGTCGCATCCCCGATCCGCTCTACGTAACGGCCCAGGTCGTAGGAGAAGTAACCGACGGCGCCGCCGACGAAGGGCAGATCGGGTACGGGCCCCTCGACCGCGAAGCGAGCGGCGCCGGCGTCGATCAAGTCGAAGGGGTCAGTGGCAAAGTTGTAGGCCTTGTGCCGGCTGGTGATCCGGGCGATGCCGTGACGGAAGCAGACAGTGGAGAAGGGCTCGAATCCGATGTAAGAATAGCGTCCGGTGTCGGCGACGCGGCACCCGCTGTCCTGGTAGAACAGACCGGGCCGGTCGGCAAAGTGTGCGAACAGATCGGCGGCGTCTGCACGGATGGGGACGGAGTTTACGTGGAAGGTAACCGATCGGGCCTTTTTGATTTCTTTCATCGCCGCCCCCTCAATTCATATACGCGTAGGATCACCCCATTGTATCGATTCATCCGCCCGCCGCGCGGGCCGGACGTGGTCAGTTCATTTGGCTGCGAAGCTTCAGCAATCGCAACAGCAGCGCGCGATCAAAACTTTTCCCGGGACACACCGTGCCTTTGTCGCGGACCTCTCGGTGCAACCGAATGCGCGCGTTTGGAATATCATACTTCATTTGCATATGGTAGATCAGCTCGACCAGAGACCGCATTTGCCCTGGGCTCGGCCCGCGGCCGTCTTTATGAAAATCGCCGACCAGGCAGATGCCGATACTTTGTTTGTTGTATTTGGCGTTGCCGGCATGCGCACCGTCGATCTGCCGCAGCCAACGACGACCCACTTCCACTTCGCCGTTGCCGGAAGCCGTGCCGTTGCCGATGACAAACTGATAGCCCAGACCGTTGACCCAGCCGTTTCCTTCGCGATGTTGCCGGTCAAAAATCTTCGCATTGCCTACGTCCGTGGCGGAGTGATGGATCAGGATGTACTTCCACTGGCGCCCCCCCTTGGAGCTCCATCCGGTCTTCGAGCCCGTCCAGCGATTGAGCCGGCCCGAGTGCGGCGAGGCGTAGAGATCGTTCAGGTCATCTTGTGTCAGAACGATCAGTTCGGGTACCGCGCCCGGCGGATGAATCGGTTCCTCTGCGGAATTTTCGGCACCGGTTTTGATCGGCGTGACGGAAACGTCTTGCGGCGGCTTGTGGGGCTTGCGGGGCGGTTGGATCGGAATCGAACAACCCACGGCCAGGATGAGGACGAAGAGTGCAACCGACAAGCGAGATGTTTTCATAGGCCAATCCTGGGTTCGGGTCATCGTCATGGAGCGTGTTCCCCTTTCGCTGTTACAAGCGTGCTCCATCCCCTGATCCTGTATTTTTCGGACAATCTGTACATTTTCTTTAGCCTCAAACGAACGGCTCAGGCCATGACCACGCGGTCCTGGTTGCGCGTCAACTTGCGCGTGGCGCCCCGGGAGTCGATCACCAACTGGGCATGATCGACGACCCACTGATAGTCGATGCTGGAGTGGTCGGTCACGATGACCACGCAGTCGGCCGCGGCGAGCGTCGCGTCATCCAGGGGAACCGAATCCATCCGAAAGTCGTACTCGCGATTGCCCGCGAAGTGCGGGATATGCGGGTCGTGATAGGAAACCTGCGCACCCCGCTGGACCAACAGGTCGATGATTCGCAGCGCCGGCGATTCTCGTAGGTCATCCACGTCGCGCTTGTAAGCCATGCCCAGGACCAGGATCTGCGAACCGCGGATCGGCTTGGACGCGGCGTTTAAGGATTCGGATACGATCCGCAGGACGTACTCGGGCATACCGGCGTTGACCTGACCGGCGAGCTGGATGAATCGGATGTCGAAGTCGTATTGCTTGGCCTTCCAGGATAAATAGAACGGATCGATCGGGATGCAGTGGCCGCCCAGACCCGGCCCCGGATAGAAGGGCTGGAAGCCGAACGGCTTGGTTGCGGCTGCGGAAATGACTTCCCATACGTCGATCCCCATCTTGGCGAACAGGATCTTCAGTTCGTTCACCATTGCAATGTTCACACACCGGTAGATGTTCTCGACGATCTTGACTGCTTCGGCCGTTTGGGTGGAGGAGACCGGGACCACCGTGTCGACCGCGGAACCGTACAGGGCCGCGGCCAGGGCGGTGGACACCTCCTCCACGCCGCCCACCACCTTTGGAATCTCCTGAGTCCGGTAGACCGCATTGCCCGGGTCCTCCCGCTCCGGCGAGTAAGCCAGGAAGTACTCCCGGCCCAGCTCCAGACCCGCGGCATCCAGGATCGGGCGGACCACTTCTTCGGTCGTGCCCGGATAGGTGGTACTCTCCAAGATGATCAGTTGGTCCGGTCGCAGACGTTGGCCGATTTGCTGCGCGGTATCGGTTACGAAGGAGAGATCCGGATCTTTTTCCGGGGTCAGCGGGGTCGGAACGCAGATGAGGATGACGTCCGGCTCGGTGAGGCGATCGAAGTCGGTGGTACAATCGAACCGGTCATCAGCCAGGAATCGCGCGATCTCTTCGGAGTCGATGGTTTGAATGTAGGAGGTACCCTCCCGCAGTTGGGCGATCTTTTTGGGATCCACATCGAAGCCCAAGACCGAGTAGCCGGCATCGTGAAACAGGCGCACCAAGGGCAGTCCCACGTAGCCCAGACCAATCACACCGATCCGGGCGGTGCGATCGTCGATCTTGTTCATGAGTCCCATGGGACCCTCCTAATACCCCTGTCCATTCTTTAATTATAGGCTCCCAGCAGCGGCCGTCAAGTGAATAGAAGTTCATAATAGGCATGAACTTTACGCACTTGGGCCGGTTTATCTGAAGTAGACCGCTTCCACCCTGCTCAGTGGGAGTCATTGTGATGAAATCAAAGGGGCTGTCTGGATTACTCGCTGTTTTCCTGGCCACCAACGCTTGGGCCCAGCAGCCGGAACCGGCCGATCCGAAGGCGTGGTTGGAATCGCTCAAGCAGATCTCCACGCAGATGGAACAGGTTGAAGGGAGCCTTGTCGAGCAGAACACTGGTGCCACAACAGTGGCCGCTCAGGAGGAAATCGTCTCCAACCTGGATCGACTGATTGCGCAGCTCGAGGCCATTCAAAGACCGGAGCCCAAGCCCAAGCAGCCTCGATCCGCGACCACACCTTCGTCCGCAACCAAACCACCCAAGCCCGGCGCAGGCGTCAAGACGAAGCCCACGGCCCCAACCACCGCTTCCGCGTCGGGATCGGCGCAACCCAACGGCCCGGATAGAGCGAACGGGGAAACGGGCGCCGCCGAGAACCAGAGAGCGAACAAAGACGTCTGGAGCGCCGATCCGCGTCGAAAGCGGGAGACCGACGCAGTCGGGCGCAGCGTGGATCTGCCACAGATCGGTGGGCGCTACGAGCGGCTGATCCGGGCGTATTTCAAGATTCTGTCGGAAGACGAATAGCGGGGGCGGGTTATCCGATCAGATCGATGACCTTGCCAGAGTCTTCGGCGTCTTCCTCCGGGTGCGCCTCGCGATTGCGCTTGTGTTCCTCGAAGCGCTTCTTAACCAGCTCGAAGAACTCGGAGAAGTTGCCGTGGTTGCCGTGGCTGTCTTTGTCGATGCGAATCGCGTCGGTGTCGTCCACCTCCTTGATTTCCTCGACGCGCTGTTCCGCGGCGCGGGCCTGGTCCATGGCTTCCTTGGCGCGCCGATGGCGCGTGGACTCTTCGGTCCCCTGGAAGACGGCATAGGCGTCCTGTGCGAACTGCGCCTTCGCCATGGTCTGGATCAGACTGTACATCGAGATGGGCATACGGCTGGCTCCTTCTGACCGCCCCATCGGGTCTTGCTGGGTAGTATACCGAAAACTGCCCGCAACAGAAAAGACCTGTTTTCCTACAGGAACCGATCGATCAGTTCCAAAAATCCATCGACTCCATTAGAGTTATCGGCTGTTTGGGGTCCCATGGATTCGTACTTTTTGCGCATTTCCGGTCCGAACCGCTTGAAGATCCGCACGACCGCATCGGCCAGACGATCCGGGCCCAAGGCGTCCGCCTCCATCCGACGCATCCCGTAGTGCCGGCTAAAGTAGGCGGCATTGGCGATCTGCTCAGGATGATTCTCTAAAGGAACGATCAGAGCCGGCGCCTGGACCTGCGCGATCTCCTCCAGGGTACACAGTCCCGCTTGGGTGATTACCAAATCGCTGGCAGCCAGCCAACTGGTCAGGTCTGGCAGATAGTGATGCACTTCCAAGCCGGGCATTTCACGACGAATCCTCGCGGGGTCGATCCCCGGTCCACAGGCAACGACCATGACCGCGTCGGCCACACGTCGGCGAATCTGCTCGAAGGCCTCTACGACCATTTGGAGCAAGTGCTCGCCCGCGGCCGACCCGCCTGCAGTGACGACAATAAGCTTCTTGCCCGGGTAGCGGGCTCGAATCCGATCGGCCTGCTCCGGCTCGGGGGGCCGCAACGCGGCCACGCTTCCGGGGCAGACCATGTTTCGCTCGATCCACAGCTGCCAACGCTCTTCGTCCACGCGGCGTGTGTCGCCCAAAAAGACCGCCCCGCTGGCCCAGCGGATGAGCAACCGCATCAACTCCGGCCATCGTCGGGCGCCCCACCGACCGGAGCCCGCCTCGCCAAGGGCAAACATGTCGGTCATAAAGATGACCGGGTAGCCCAAGGACCGCAAGAGGGGAACCGCACAATGCAATTCGTCCAGGAGGATAAGCTTGGGCCTCAACTGTCGGGCACAGCGGGCGACCTGGACCGCGTGGTCCAGGTCCGCCTTGACCCAGCCGGGCAGAAATTGGCTGCCCATCAGCCGCCCGTTGGAGGCGGGTACGGCGGTCGGGCGCAGGCAAGCCCAGATCTGGTGTGGCCCACCGTTTCCAGCTTGCATCGTATCGGTACCGGCCAGATGAATCACCTCCCCGTCTCGGCGGTGCTCCTGGATTAACCGCGCAAGCTGGGCGTCCCGGACCGCGTGCCCGGCTCCCACCGTACTGGATGCAATCAAAATTTTCTTCATCGGCCAGCAAAAGGTTTACGGCAAAAAATACAACGTATTGTAGGAAGAAAGGTTATCAATACAAAAGGTGCTATTGCAAACGTTTTTCAAAACCACTCCGTCTTCTGTTTGTTTTTTCTCATTTTCTTCTAAACTGCGACCCATTTAAAAAAATCCAGGTGTTTTTTGCTTTGCCAGAGAGATCCTTAACCTATTTTATTTCAGAAGGTTAGGCCTAAGAACCTCCCTGTTCTCCTAAACAAATTGCCCAAGGGGCTAGAACATTCACTTTAAACGTTGTCTTGTGTAGCACGGGGACATGGTATCAGCAACGAACACTCTCAGGGAGCTAATAATGCGAAACCTCTTTCTAATCGTAGCGGTTGCCCTATGCATGGTCGCGGCCGCTTCAACGTCCTATGCTGGAGACGTCAGCACTACGATGGGACCAGAGCAACTGTTTGGCGCAACAATCTTTGCCAGTGCCGATATTGAAATCACTTTGATCTCAAGCGACGCTTCCGGCGGTTTTCTGGAATTCGCCTTTACCAACACCTCGCCCTTGGCCGATTTGGGCGGTGGCGATTTTGCCAATGCGATTTTGGACCAGTTCCTGTTCGACCTGCCTGGCGGTTACGAGTTGGACGCCGCGTCCAGCCAAGTCGTTGCGGAGGCCGGCGCGAGATTCTCTGATGGAGCAGGCAACCCGGTTGTCACCTTTGGTATCGATCAGGTGTTGGACTGGGACTTTGGCGTAGGTACAGGCGGCGGGCTTTTTGCGCGTGATAGCGAAGCCAACTTTGGCGCCGGTGGCAAGAACGGCATCTTCAGCTCGAACGCTCTGGACGGTGGGAACATTCCTAAGGAAACTTCGCAAGGCGGCTTGATCAATCCCTCCGCACCCGACGGTGGCGTGTTTGACACAGTATTGTTCAACGTCGCTTTTGACAACGAGGCGGGCAACCTCACACCCATGAGCGTCGGTGATGTGACCGACTTCTACGGCGATCCCCACCTGACGGGTCACTTCCGCGGCGGTGGCGGCAGCCGATTCATCCCCGACGATCCTGACGGTGGCGGCGATATCACTGTCGTCCCCGAGCCCGGTACGCTAGCCCTCATGGGACTGGGCCTCGCAAGTCTGGGACGCCGGGTCATCCGTAAGCAAGCGATCAAGCAAAGCTAATTTCAAGCGCCCACAAAAAGCCCATCGCCACAAGCGAGAAGGTGATGGGCTTTGCGCGTCTTTGACAGAAACAAAAAACTGGAGTTTTCAAATGGGTTATTTTATTCGTCGGAAAGCAATGCCGTTCTTCCTCTCTCTCGCTCTTGTGTGTCTTTTCTCGGCGAACACGTTCGCCGCGGTGATCACCATCGACTTTAGCACCGAAGATGATCTGGTAACGCCGCTTGTCGATGGTCAAGAGGTCACCAGTCCGCCGGAGTTTGGCACGCATTTCAATATCAGCACATCCGGGACTCAGCACGTGGAAGCGGCCATCTTCGATTCGTCCGTCGGCGGTCCGAATGACCCCAGTGGCGACAACGACCTGTTGGTAGGCCTCGGCAACGTCTTGATCCTACAGAGCAAAGACTCCCCGTCCAAGACCGGCGACATCTTCGACACGCCAAACGATGAGGCCGGCGGCGGCACGATCATTTTCGATTTCATCAACCCAGTCACCATGTTGTCGGTCGATCTAATTGACATCGATAGAAACGGGCCGGCTACGGTTACGCTTTTCGACGGCGGCGGCGACACACGCACCTACAGTGCGCCGATCAGCTGGACCAAGGATGTGGCCTCTGACGGGCCGGATGGATACGACACCCTGGATCTAACCACCCTGCTGGCCCAGGACGGTGAAGGCCCGGGGGGCTCGGCGACGGCAGCGGAGGTCGGCGTCTTCAACGCGGATGACGTGGTCCAGGTCCAAGTCTATTTTGATGGTTCCGCGGCCATGGACAACCTGGTCTTCGAAACCGGCAACGGTGACATCACCCAGGTTCCCGAGCCGGGTACGCTGGCACTGGTAGGCCTGGGCATCGCAAGCCTGGGACGCCGGGTCGTCCGCAAGCGGAAATCTTCCTAAATCCGTCGATTTGGTAGCACATACCACTAGAGTGGGCGGCGCCGCGAGAGCCGCTCACTCTGGCACCTGCCCCCAAGTGATCGCCGTCCGACGCCCCCATACCCTTGCGAACCCCACGAAAAGTGGCAGACAAGCCTCGCAGGAACATGTTTGCAATTTGTTAGGCATTCCGCGCCAAAACAACACTTTTTTCAAAATCTGAGATATTCCTCTTGACAGAAGGTCAAGATTGAGGTATCATATCGGACGTATTGGGGAAGAAAGAAGCTTAGTAAAACGGTTCTTTAAGTTGTAAGAATGGGGACTGGGAAAATCGCACAGCTCATAGCAGAAAGCGGAACGTATTAAACGTTGCCGCTCTTTTTGCGCCATGGGGTGCTGTGCGTAAAATGGTGGACCCACGCACATCAGTGGGGCTTTTTGGGGAAATTAGATGAACCAAGTGAAATTGTTAGGAATCTTTGGAAGCACACGATTCCGCTCCTGCATCCTTCTTCTGTTCGTCTCAATTCTGTTCGCAGGTTCCAACGCATATGCCGCGACCATAACGATCGACTTCGAAACCGAAGACGATTTTATTACGCCGTTGGTCGACGGCCAAGACATCAACTCTGTCGCCTCCACAGGCGGGTCACCCAGCACGCCGACCGAGTTCGGCAACTTGGTGAATATTGATACTACTACGTACAACTCCGCGCCCGGTGGCAACCTGAAGGCCGCGATCTACGACTCCAACGGCGCCGTCGGAGCCGACCCGGACTTGGAGGTGGGCCTAGGCAATCTGCTGATCCTCCAGAGTACCGATAATCCCACCCAGACGACCTCTGGTATCTACGATACGCCTAACGACGAGTCAATGGGTGGCACGATTGTCTTTGACTTCATCGACGCCGTGCACATGCTGTCGATTGATCTGGTTGATATTAATGGCGGCGGCATGCTCTTCTTGACCCTCACCGATGGGAGCGGCAGCGAGCGCCTCTACGACATCCCGGACAAGTGGACCAATCAGTACCCCACCCCGGTCGGGTACCAACTCCTAGACCTTACCTCCATCCTCGACCAAGAAGGCGAAGGTATCGGCGGTCCAGCAACTGTGACAGAAGATGCCGGATTCGACCCGTTCGACGTGGTCACGATGACGGTCGATTTCACGGGCTCCGCCGCGTTGGACAACGTCGTTTTCGAAACCACCGAGGTCGCGGCAGTCCCCGAGCCGGGTACCTGGGCAATGTTCATCGGCGGCCTCGCCATGTTGTCCGGCGGCCGCTACGCCCGCAAGCGCTCGAAATCCAAGCCGTAGCAACCCCTTACAACGAGTCGATTCCAAAAGCACACGCAGCCTACCTCAGTTTCGAGGTGGGCTTTTTCTTTGAACCCTCCATAATCATTTTCGTCACTCTCGTGACGAGATATGTCATGTGACAAAATCCGTTACCCGCGAAAAGGAATCCTGTTGCAAGCCAAAGCTCCTGTGTGACACGTACAAAAATCTCGAACGGGGGTTTTCGCCCCTCGATCAATACTGGCTCTAAATTCTTACGATTCCTATCGCGACGTTGCTCCACCGCGACAAATGAGAAGATTCTCTCCCATCCGGCTCGCGCTGGCTGCGAGCGCAGAAACAAATTTATCCCCTTCTATTACCGGACCTTACAGCTTTTGATCCGTTTCGGCCCATGACTTGCTATACCACCATCCGGATAGAGACTAGACTGACCAAACGGTTTTACAGGGGACGATTGGTGAAAAACAAGGCACGCAACGCAGGCTTCACTTTCATAGAAATGATGCTGGCCCTCATGGTGCTCGTTGTGGCCGTAGGGGGGTTAGTGGCGGCATCAACC
>JAJDCN010000313.1 GCA_029260815.1 Planctomycetota bacterium | reverse complement strand
ACGCTTTGCACCGGACATAGCCACTCTCCGAACAGATTCAGTCTCCTCTAACCCCGACAGTCTACCACCGGAGGCTGGGCAGTCAATTCATTTCGGCAAAACTTGCAAGGAGCAGCAGGAATAGAACGAGGGCTTGCAACGCTTCGATTGTAAGCGTATCGTTGTAGGGGAGCATCGCCAAGGCCGCGCGGTTTTAACCATTGAAAGGTGGCACACGATGAAGTCATCCCAAGCTTTGTTGGCTGCTCTACTCTTCCTTTCTTTTGCGATTCTTGGGTTCTTGGTCTACGATGCGCAGTACCAAGGCCCGCTTGACAAGATCCCGCACATACCCTTCTACGCCAGTGAGACACAGAAATCCGAACCGCCGAAACCTGATGAGCAGCTGCGCCGGGCGCTGAGGGAACGCGACTGGTCTTTGGTACAGGCCTTGATTACAAAGCACACCGAGCTGGCCAAACTTCGAGTCCACGGCCAGATGGCTCCACTTCACCACGCCGCGCTGTACAACCAACTAGAACTGGCCAAGCATTGTCTCCGGCACGGCGCCGATCCGAACGCCGAGTCCGAGTACGGCACGCCATTGCACAATGCCGCCGCAAAGGCTGAAATTGAAATCGTAAAGTTGCTGTTGGACAACGGAGCGGACACGAGCACTCGTAGTCTGTGGAATACGCCTCTTCATCGTGCAGTGGAAAACAAGGGCGCCGACATCGTGGACCTTTTGCTGAAGGCCGGAGCCGACCCGGACGCGATCGGTCAAAATCGGCGCACCTCGCTCCACAAGGCGGCTCAGTACGGAAACCTAAAGGCGGCCAAGCGGTTTCTGGAATTGAAGGCGAATGTAAACGCCAAGGACCGGTTCGGGTGGACTCCATTACACGTTGCACAATATAAGCCAAAGATGATTAAGTTCCTTATCGAGCACGGAGCAGACGTCCACGCCATGACCGCGGACGGAAAAACACCGCTACACTTGGAGGTGTCTCGCGAGGGCGCTGGATATCTTGTCGAACAAGGAGCAAAGGTTAACGTGCGAGCGGCCGATGGAAGTACACCGCTCCATGCGGCGACCCAATTCAACCATCCAGACGTTATCGAGTTGCTTCTGGACAAGGGGGCAGACCCGAACGCCCGGATGACCAACGGGAAAACACCCCTGCACCGTGAGGCAGAGAGCTCTTACCAGACGGAGCGCAGGATACAAGCATTGCTGGATAAGGGTGCCAAGCTGGACATGCTGGACAGGAACGGGCGGACGCCTCTCCACGCCGCCGCAACCGGGAGGGGGAATCTCGAGACAATCCGCTTTCTACTCAATGCTGGCGCGGCAGTGAATCCCAAAAACAAGGCCGGATCAACACCCCTGGATCTGGCAATAATGAGAAAAACCAGGGACGATAACCTCTGGCCCGCCCAGACCCGCCTCATGCAATCGCCCGAGAAAGGCCGCGGTTCTTCAAGCCCGAAACCCCCCGTCGACATCCTGATTGATCGCGGTGGCAAGCTGTCACCGCTGGCCAGGTCCAACGCCGAATTGTTCGTGGCCCTGGATCCCTGGGACCGTGGTGAGTACCCCTCCTGCGTTGACCTCGGTCATTGGAATCCGGCAAAGGTTGACATAGCGAAAATCAAGCGCTTGATCACCACGCACCCTTCACTGGTCAACGCTACCAGTTTCCAGCTCCAACGGCCTCTCCATGCCGCTGTTGGTGCAAACCATTTCGAAGCCGTAAAGTTTCTCGTGGACAATGGGGCCGATGTAGATTCTAGAAACTACGACGGCTCGACACCCTTGCATGGAGCTGTTGAATATTTGATCACAGGGCAGATGAGAATGCCGATGCGCTCCATCGACATCAAACTGACCCGATTCCTGCTGGATCATGGCGCGGATGTAAACGCTGTCAACAATAATGGGGAAACACCTTTGCACATAGCGGTCTCGAATGGATATCTTGAACACGCCAAGCTGCTGCTCAAAGCCGGCTCCACGGTCACGGTCCGGGACAAAGCCGGCGCTACGTTGTTTCATGCTGCCTGCGGCAATCGCCACCCAGAAACGGCGGAATGGCTAATCGCTCTCGGAGCCGATATGAACGCCAGGGATCTGAGCGGCCGAACCCCGCTCCAACACGCGGTTGACAGGAACAACGCCTCCGTGCTAAAGACTCTCCTGGCCTACGGAGCCAAGATTGATGTCCTGAACCAATGGGGCCTCACGCCGCTGGAGGAGGCGCGACTGCGCGGACACCTCGACCTCCTACCCCTCCTGCACAAAAAGGCCGAAAAATCTTAACCGCTACTCTCTGTTCTTAGATATTACGGCGCGGAAAAATGCACTGCGCGCCTCTATCAATTTGACAACGACAGTGAATCATCCCCACGGATGACTAAAGGCTAGAGTGGGAACCATCGCACAAGGGTAGGTTGTTGCTGTGGCTGCACTGACACACGGCAACCTTGCGCGACTCGCCCAGATCCAGACGCATAGGCGACTTATCGGTTCCCTTGCGCCCGTGCGACCCGTCGCAGTGCGGCTTGTTCTCCGACTCGCCGCACTGGCAGATCACGTAGCCACCCGCCTCCAGATCGATCACGCACGGCTGTTTTTCGTATGGCATCAGGTGCTCCTTTTCTGCCGAATCGCATCTCCGGGTCCCATGCAAACATTGTAGCACCCACCGGAGCCATTGCAACCCACTGCCAAACTTTCCCAATTTTTCCAAGTGGCCCCTGCCACCCGAGTCGGCACCGATCGGCGACCCCATCGCCAGGCGCCCGACTGCCACACCGGGAACGCCTGATAACACGGGCCTCAGGTCATGGTATGGGATTTGCTCTCCGGTCTGGATTCTCAACCTACTCCAAGAGCGAGGGCATCATGAACCGTATCCGATCCCACTTTCCGGCGATCCTGTGCACCCTGGGTCTGGTCCTTTGCTCCGGATGTCTATCCTACAGCCCGGGCGAGTGGGCGCACCCACCCGACCCACAGGCGCCCACGAGCCCGGCAGAACCCGAAACCGTCATGGGCCAATTCCCGACGGTGACCGTGACCGCACGCCGACACCCGGACGATGCGTTCGATGTTCCCTTTGCCGCCTCTCATATCACCGGCGAGCAGATCCGCAACCGCCGGCTGTCACGCACCTTACCGGAGGCCCTGAAAGAAGAACCCGGCGTCTCGGTGCAGAAGACCGGCCACGGCCAGGGCTCGCCGAAGATCCGTGGCTTCACCGGCTTCCACACACTCCTGCTGATCGACGGGATCCGGCTGAACAACTCGGTAATGCGCTCGGGCAACAACCAGTATTGGAACACCGTGGACCCGCTGACGGTGGAGCGCCTGGAGCTGGTCCGCGGACCCGGCTCGGTGCTCTACGGCTCCGACGCCATCGGCGGCACCGTCAACGCAATCACCCGCGAGGCCACCATCCCCGTCGAAGGCGCCCAGCTTGCGCGTCGCGCCTTCTACCGCTATGCCACCGCGGAGGACTCCCATACGGGTCGCTTGGAAATTGACGCGGGCTTCGAAGACACCTTCGGCCTGCTCGCCGGCGGCGGGATTCGCGATTTCGGCAACCTGCGCGGCGGCAAACACGTGGGCAAGATGGACAACACCGGCTACAACGAACAGGATGGCGATCTGAAAATCACGCTGTTCCCCACCGACAAGGCCAAGTTCATTTTCGCCTACCAGCGCGTGGATCAAAACGACGCGCCCCGGACCCATTCTACCGTCGCGGCTGAACCCTGGCGCAACTTGGCGATCGGCACGGACCTCCAGCGGGACCTGGATCAACGACGCAGCCTGGCCTATGCGCAGATGGAAGTAGATGAACCGGTCGCCGGCGTCGATCACGCAAAGATTAGCCTCTCCTACCAAGTGCAACAGGAGGAAGAGCGCCGCGTTCGCGCCAACGGCCGACGGCGGCGGCAAGGATTTACGGTGGATACCCTGGGACTGTTCGCGCAACTGGGCTCGGACACGGACCTCGGGCGATTGACTTACGGCTTCGAGTATTACAGGGATTCCGTCTCTTCTTTTTTTAAAGAATGGAACGCCAACGGATCCTTGCGCGCCAAGCGCACACGAGGTCCTGTGGCCGACGACGCACGCTACGATTTGCTGGGACTCTTCGTGCAGGACGAATTCAACCTGTGCGACGACTTGGAGGTCACCACCGGCGTCCGGTTCAATTACAGCCGTGTGAACGCAGACAAGGTGGACCCCGATCCCACCGACGCCACCGCGTTCGCCCCGATCTCCGAGCAGTGGGACTCGGTCGTGGGCAGCGGCCGCCTCGTCTATCACGCCACTGAAGCGGTCAACTTTTTCACCGGCGTTTCCCAGGGCTTCCGCTCGCCCAACCTGTCGGACCTGACGCGCTTCGACGCCTCCCGTTCCGGCGAGATCGAGACGCCGGCCACCGGTCTGGAGCCGGAAAAATTCATCGCCTACGAGGCCGGTGTCAAGGCACAGTCCGGGCCCTTCTCCGGACAAGCAGCCTACTTCTACACTGATATCCGCGATATGATCATCCGCTTTCCCACCGGCCTGCTTATCGACGGTGACCCGGAGGTGACCAAGGACAACGTGGGCGACGGCTTTGTGCACGGGGTAGAACTAAGCGCGGCGCTGGCGGTGTGCGCCCAGGTAATCCTGACCGGCAGCTTCGCCTGGACCGAGGGCGAAGTAGACACCTTCACCCCCACGGGCGTGAAGGAACGCAAGCCATTCAACTCGGTCCCACCCATGGAAGGAACCCTCGGGGCGCGCTGGGAAAGCGACGGATTCTGGATCGAAGGCCTGGCACGGATGGTGGACGAGCAACGGCGCCTCTCGCCTCGGGACGCGGCAAACACTTCGCGTATCCCTCCGGGCGGCGTTCCAGGCTACACGGTCTTCACCCTGCGCGGCGGTGCGCAGATCCACGAGCGCATGCGCGTGACGATCGCCGTAGAAAACTTGACCGACAAGGACTACCGGCTCATCGACTCGGGGCTCAACGAGCCGGGCCGAAATTTGATTGTCGCAATCGACGCGGATCTGTAAAATCCGCGACGACAGTTTTATTCGATCCAGCGGAGCGATACATGGGCAAAAACGTACTCGCCGCTATCCTTTTATCGGCCACCATGCATGCGGGTGCTTTTCATTATTGGGCCGGTGCGGGCAACGCCCCGGCCGCGCCGGTGCAAAGCGGCGACGCGGAAGTCAGCGTGCGTTTCGTCGTCCTCGAACCTCAGCCGGTTACGTCTGCACCGTCGGTCGCATCCACCGCCGAACCGCCCGTTGCACCAGAGAGAGTGCCCATTCCTCCAGTCCCATCAAAGCCCGCAAGGATCGTTCAACCCGCTTCAGAGTCGCGCTTCGCGCTCAAACCACCAGCCGAACCGACGTCACCGGTCGAGCCTCTCCCGGCCATCGAGCCGGAACCGCCAAGCGAGCGATCGCGTCTGCAACGCAGCGCCGGCGTGGACAAACCGCCAACCCATGATGGGCGATTGGCGGTCGCCTATCCGCGCTCCTGCGTGCGCCAGGGACACGGCGGCACGGTCCTTGTGCGCATCAAGATCCGCATGGACGGCACCTGCGGCGCTGCGACGATCGTGCAGGGAACTGGCTGTGAGCGGCTCAATGGAGCAGTCCTTGAGGCCGTGCGCCGCAAGCGCTTCACCCCTGCCACGAAAAACGGCCGTCCCCTCGCCGCCACCATGACGTGGACGATCCGGCTCCAGGTCGCCGACTGACCTATCTCCATATTGACTTTCACACATTCGGATCTCTTCCTTTTCGTTGTTTTGAATCGCGATCGTTTTTACATTTAGGGAAAAAAGGGCGGCACCGCGAATTCTTTGCTTTTCTTTACAAAATGTACCCGAATTGTGTTCCGAGTATGCTCGCAGTATGCGTCCACCGCACGCGGGCCGTGCGGGGAAGTAAAGTGGTCACGACGGATCCGGCGCCCGGGGCGGGGCTGGTTTCGACTCCGATTCGGGGGCTCGGCGCGTGTCGGCGGGCAGGTTATCGTGGAGGGTTTTCTCCCAGATACAGGTCCGGTTTTTTCCGCGCCCTTTCGCGGCGTAGAGAGCTTCGTCGGCACGTGCGATCAGGTCGACGTACGCCTTCATTCCGGTTTCGAACTCTGCGACACCGGCGCTGAGTGTCACCGTCACTCGCGCGCGCTGTTGGGTACGCAGCACTTTGCGTGCGAGCTTTTGTCGGATGCGCTCGGCGACTTTGAACGCCGCGTCCGCGTCTGCCTCGGGAAGAATCACACAGATCTCTTCGCCACCGTAGCGATAGGCGGTGTCGTATCCGCGCAAAGAATTGAGGATCAATTGTCCCGTGGTGGTCAACACGCGGTCGCCGAACAGGTGGCCGTGCGTATCGTTATGGCTCTTGAAGTTGTCGAGGTCCAAGAGAATCAGCGACATCGGTCGGGACAGGCGGAGTGACGCGGAGAACTGTGTTTCGATCTGGCGCGCGAAGTGGCGACGGGTGTACAGGCCGGTCAGGCCGTCCACAACGGCGCGGTTATAGAGGATCGGAGTTTTGATGGCGATGGAGACGTGCTTGGCCAGGGACATGCTCATGGATTCGATGCGCTCCATGCGCTCGCTTTTCTGTGACACTTCGCCGGTGATGGGCGCCACCAATTGCAGAGCGCCCAGCAACTCCTGGTCCGCCGACAGGGGCACCGCGAGGGTGACCTGATCCTCGGCATCGAGCATGCGCATGATCGTTTGATGCTCGATGGCGTCGGCCACGTTCGTGTCGCCGATGGACACGGAACGCAGGTCGTCCCCGGTAACGCACGTGTCGCCCACCCGGTGGGCCCGAGGAATAGGCAGGCGCGTGGCCTCGTCGATCATAAAGATCGTGACCTGGGTGCACTCGGTAACCTCGGCGACGACCTGGGTCACTTGCGAGAGGATCGCGTCGAGCTGCATCTCATCGGCCAGGATGCTCGTCAGATTGCGCACGGCGGAGAGAACTTCCAGGTCGCCTTGCATGGACTCAGATTTTTCCGCGTAGAAGTCGCCGATCTTGAGGATCTTCTCCCGCTCGCCCACCGAGCGCGCCAGGCGCTCCTTGAGATAGGACACATAGATCAGCAGGCCCAGGCAATACAGCCCGGCGAGGATCGCGGCGATGGTCAGCGGTCCGCCCTTGTTGGCAAACAACTGGTCAATATTGAAGCGCGCCTCGTAGAAATGAGTCGTCGCCAGCGCGAGCAAGGCCACGGGTAGGCAGAGGATTGAGATCAATCGGAGCGTCTTTTTCATGGTCCCTTCGCCGACAAGCGGACCGCGTCTTCCCAGCGCGCCGCGCGGGGGAAGCGCTCGTGTAGATCGTCCATGGATTTGAAAGGTCCATCGTCCCGCCGTGCCCACGCGATCTTTTGCGCCGTGGACCGGCTAATGCCGCGGACTAAAGCCATCTCGGAAACCGACGCAGTATTCAGGTCGATGCGATAATCCACCATCTCAGCCGAAGCGTCCAGCGCCGGCGCGGCGGACAAGAGCCCGCTGACGTACCCCACGACCACGGCCGAGAGGAAGATGCTGAAGACCAAGCAGTCGCCTCGCGTCAAAACGATCATGACCGTCGCTCACCTCCGGGACCCGAACTTTCGGCGGGCCCATCCACCCCACGGGCGCCGCCATGCAGGCATTTTAGGCCCCACGACCGGCCTGGTCAAGCACCGCGGCCGAGCGAGCGCGGAAAAACTTCGTTGATTCTTCGCGTCAATTTCGGATGATGGTGCGAAGATCGTTGTGGAATTCGGCGGCCGCTACGGCCCAGGAGGTGTATTTTGAAAAGTGGGATACTTCTCGGCGTGGTCCTGTGCGCGCTCACCGGCTGCACGTTCTATGTAGGCGCCGGGCCACGGGACTTGGTCCAGTTCCTGGAGCCCGTCGACGGGGCCGAAGGCATTTCGCGACAGCCGGCGTTTCATTGGAAGATCCTCGACCAGAAGGTCCGCGAGTCCGGCGCGTTGCAGTGCCGTCTGTACGAACTAGAGACCTACGAAGACGGCGGCAAAGCCCTTTGGATGGTCGTGAATGTCCAGAAATATTCGGCCATGACCTTTCCCTACGGCCCCACCGGCCAGCTCGGCTTTGGCGCCGCCGACCAGACCGACGCCCTCAAGCCGAACACCGAATACATCGCCGTCTTCACCTACAGCATCGTCGACTTCTCCGACTTCGACCCCGTCACCGCCGAATTCACCACCGGCGAGGATTGATTTACCGGGTCGGGCGCGAATGCGCTACTGTTTCTTTCGAATCCTACGAAACAGCGCCAGAGCACCGGAAGTCGCTAACTCAAGTGTTCCCGATTCGGGAATCGGTTGCCCGTAGACCAAGTAGGTCTCGCCTGCTTGGTCGATTCCGTTCGGGTCGGCGCCCCAGGCTCCGATCAGTAGATCGTCGAACCCGTCACCGTTGATGTCTCCAGCATTGGAAACCGAGCCGCCGGCGATGTCTAAACCGTCGGCTCCGATGAAGAGGCCATCGGCATCGGCGAGATCGAAGATGCCAGATAAAGCCGACGCTCCTGATCGACCGTAAATGAGGCAGACCTCGCCAGCGGAGTCGTTGCTGTTTAGGTCGGCCAGATGGGCCCCGATGAGCAGGTCGTCGATACCGTCGGCGTTGGTTAGATCGAACGTCCCGGACAGGGCCGCCCCACCGCTCTTGCCGTACACCAGGTCGGTCTCGCCGGCGTCGCCGTTGCCGTTCGGATTGGCCTGCGGAGCCCCGATGAGCAGATCGTCAATGCCGTCACCGTTGATGTCCCCCGCGCTAGAGACAGAGTCACCGGACCGGTCATCCACACCGATACCGTTGAAGGTCACATCGGAATTGGCCAGATCAAACGTCCCGGATAGCGCCGAGGCTCCGCTCTTGCCGTACACCAGATAGGTCTCGCCGCCCGCTTCATCGCCATTTGGGTCAGCCAGATCCGCCCCGATAAGCAGGTCGTCGATTCCATCACCGTTGACGTCCCCGGCGTTGGAGACAGATATGCCAGAAATATCACTGTTGTCAATACCGTTAAAAATCGCGCCGTCCACAGTCGTCCCGATTTCACAAGGGCCATCGAACGGGGCCAGATGTCGGTGCGGAAGGGGGATGCGGGGAGGCCTTCCTTGTTGTATAAGTTGCACACTGGATTATCGGCCCAGGCGTAGCGCACGGCTACGGGACCGGGGACTTCCTTGGACCAAACCAAAACGGCCGGTCCATCGATCTGTGCGGAGGCCCATACGAATTTCCGATCCTTCCCTGCGATTTCAAAACCCTTCAGTTCTTTTTCGGTGCCGACCGTTAAGCCGGATCCCGTCTGTTCGAAGCGCAGCCTGATTTTGTTTCCTTCGCGTGTCATGGACTTGTAGATCGGCCCAGAATATACGATCTTTTCGCCGTATGCGATGGCTTGCGCGGACAGGGCAAGCCGGTGACCTACGGTCTGCTTGTCCTTTGGATGGATGTCCTTGGCTTCTCCCACGTCAATGGCCACGGCCATGCCGGTCTTGGGCAAGGCCAATGTCATCGTCTGCGCTTCGCGCAGCTCCGCCCAGTGGCTCGGCCCTGGAGACTCCGCGACGGCTCGATAGTTGGCCAGTTGTACGAACAGGAAGGGGAAATCGCCTTGCGCCCAGGCTCCCCGCCAGTCTCGGATCAGTCCAGGGAAGAGTTGCCTGTATTGCTCCGAGCGTCGGGCGTTCGATTCGCCCTGGTACCAGATCGCGCCCTTGATGGCGTAGGGGATGAGAGGAGCGATCATTCCATTGTATAACGAGGCGGGACCGGAGCTGGAGTATCTCGGGTCGGCGGGTCTCCTGGGTTCTGGAGAATCGTACGGCCGCCCTTCAGCCTTTGCTCGGGCCTTCTCGTCCTTCCAGTGGGTAATTTTCTCGGGGTACGTCTTCGTTTGACTGGCAAATTGCGCACGTCTGCGCGCAAACCGTTCCAGGATCGACTTGGCGGCCGGTTGACCCGTCAAGGCGGGCCAACTCGTCCACGCCTCCGCAGTCGTTCCTCCCCAGGTTGACTGGATCAGGCCAATCGGCACCCCGTCCAAGTCAGCATGCGTTTTTCGGCCGAAAAAGTAGCCCACAGCAGAAAAGGACTTGACCGATTCCGGCGTACAGGCCCGCCAGCGACCATCGCTTTCGTCTGGCGCGATGTCCTCCAAAGGCTCTGGCTTCGCCGCATGCGGTACCTTGAACAAGCGGATTTTCGGATGATTGGCGTCGGCGATCTCCTGGGGTGCGTCTTGCGACATATGAACCGGCCATTCCATATTCGATTGGCCTGAACACAACCAGACATCGCCGATGAGAATATCCTGGTAGATTTTTGTAACTTTACCGGCCGTGACAATCATCCGAAGCGGCTTGCCGGTGGCCTCAAACGGCCCTATCCGAAGGTGCCACGTACCCGCGGCGTCTGCTTGGGTCGAGAAGCGAATACGATCCAATTGAACCGTCACGTCTACTCCAGGCTCCGCCCAGCCACAGACGGGGACCTCCGCCCCGCGTTGAAGAACCATTCCGTCGCCAAAGAGGGCGGGCAATCGCAACGCCTCGCCTTGGGACTGGGGACTGGCGCAGGATTGGCTCGCCAGAACCACCAGCATCGAAAGGGCGGCAAGGACATGCCTTTTCATGGGTTTCTCCTCCAGGTTTATCTAATTGTAAGAGGATAACCGCTTGGCGCCGGGACTGCAAGGCATCGAGCGCAGCCACAGGCTGCGCCCGATGCGGAATTTGCTGCCGGCTCGGGATCTTTGGACAGGTCGGATACGAACGCGCTATCGCTTCTTTCGGACCCTGCGAACCAGCGCGAGAGCACCGAAACTCACCAACGCGATCGTTCCCGGCTCGGGGACGGCGTGAGTAATACTCACGTTGCTGGGGCCGGGCGTTTCGCCGTTTACGGTATTGAGGACGCCCAGGCCCCGGGTATCCGCATCGGCGGAGCTGTTCAGGCCGAAGCTGTCATAGACCGGCAGCGGCACTGTTAGGACATCGAGGCGCAGTTCGATTCGGCGCTGGCGGCTTTCGCCGGGAGCCAAGTCGCCAAAGTTGTAGGCCGCGTCGCCGCTACTGTCGGTGCCGTCCCAGGTGTCTGGGCGGAGAAAGCCGGTCTTCCAGGCTACCGCGTTTTCCTCAAAGGCCAAGGTCGTGTTGAGCAGGGTGTGGTCCGATGTGTTGGTCAGCGTGATCAGAAGATCGTGGATCAACGCATCGTTGCCAGGGTCGGGGATGGCGAGAAGCTCCAAGGCCTCCAAAAGGATATCCTCATCCAGCGCCGCCCAGGCGGCGCTCGGCCCGCCATGCTCATCCACCAGGGCGTAGCTGCCCGGATCCTCCCCCTGGTTGGCAATGTCGGTAAATGTGTCGGTAACCGGATACGCACCGGCCGCGCCCGCCGTGAGACACAACACCATCAGCGCTGCGTTGAATTGAACAAAAGTCTTCATCTTTTCCCTCCTGTACGATTGTTCCATGTCCTGTCCCCTACCTCAGGGCGCTGAATGGTCCCCGTGGCTATGGACAAGACAGACGCATGGCCAAAAAGTTTGTCTCTTTTTCAAAAAGATTTGGAACTCTCCGCCACAGACAATGTAAACCATTAAAAACCATGCGGTTATGCCTATAGCCCTTGTCACGGCTTTTCCGGTCGTTTCTCACGACCAACGCGGACGTGCTCCGAATTGGCGGTCCCTGGAATTTTGTTGACATGCCAGACGGCCACAGGTCTAATTGTCCCGAGTCAAACGACCCCGAACCTGCCGATGGAGGTAATGGATGGAAACGGATCGGACCACAAAGCAGCAACCGCAACAGCAATCCGGCGACGAGGCAGCAGAGTTTTCCGTCGAAACCCAAGAGGTTCTCAGCCAGAACCTGACCCATACCCGTCTGGCCATCGGTGAGATCCGCCAAAACCTGGAGACCATTGAGGCTGGCCGGCGGAGGGCCGAAGCAAAGATCAAAAAACTCGAGGCGGAGCTGGCGCTGGAGCGCAACGAGCGGCAGCGGGCTCAGGAGGATCGGGCCGGTCTGGCGGCAAAGATCGACCAACTGGAAGAGCGGGCAGGCGCGGTGGCGGTGAATGATGAGGAATTGGTCAAGGCACGCCAGCGGCTGGCGGAGGTTTCGCGGGAGAAAGAAGAGTTGGAACAGGGTTGGACGACCCTCGACCAGGAAAAGGTGGTCCTCAATGACCGGTTGAATCAGGCGCTGCGGAGTGCGGAAGAGTTTAGCCAGCGCGTCATCCAATTGGAAGGCGAGGTGCATGAAGCCAAGACAGACACCGAGGTCGTCGATCGACTCAACGCCGAAATCGAAAGGGAGCGGAGCCAAGCAGCCGAGCTACAGGGGCAGTTGGATGGCGAGGCCGCCACGCGTCAAAAAATCCAGGAAGAGCTGGACTCGGCCAGGGCTGCCTACGACCACTTAGCCGAAGAATTAATGCTAGAACGCCAAAACAAAGCCGAAGCGGACGAAAATTTGAAGAACGAGCTGGAAATGGCAAAAGCTCAATTGGAAGACGCTGAGAAGAAAATAGTGGAGCTTCAGGCACAGCAGGAAGCGATTAACCAGTCTCGCGAAGTGGCCAACCTCGACCTAATGATTGCGAAGAAGGCGATCGAGGAGTTGCGGGCCGCGGGCGAGTCTCACTAGGTTGAACGCCTCCCTTTTCCAGACCGCCAAGGGATAGACACCGGACCTACCGGGGCACGATTGGATGGCTGGAGAGGAGGCTCGAGCGATGGGGGAATCCCGATGAACCCGAGAATAACAGAAGTCGAACGCGAAGCGGTTCGCCCGAAGAGCGACACCACCGTGCCGGTCGACCAGACCGAGCCGGTCGTGGAAAGCACCGGTTCCGACGACTACCGCAAGATCGCCGACGAAAAGAAAAAGGCGCTGCTCAAAGAGATCGAATCTCTCAAAGAAAAGATCCGGGCCTGACCGGTCCGGAAAAAACACACAAGAAGGGGTGGACACCCGAGTCCGCCCCTTTTTCCATCCGCATTTATCTTGCCTCGCCCTTTTCGCATGTGTAGTATTTCTGGCAGACCGCATCTCAGGTAAAAAGAGACGTCAATATTTGAGACCGCACATTTTGTGTAAGCGAGGGGGAAAATGTACTGTCCAAGTTGCGGATCGGGGAATGAGACGAGTGCTCAGTACTGCCGTCAGTGTGGAATGAATTTGGCCAATCCGTCTCAGCCGGCGCCCGGCACGCCAAATATGCAAGCGACGCCGGAAGTCCCATCGTACTTGGCCCCTTCGATCCTTGTCACGATCCTTTGTTGCATGCCCTTTGGCATTATTGCGATTGTTTATGCCGCCCAAGTCGATAGCAAGCTTGCGGCAGGGGACTATGCAGGGGCAATGCACGCGTCCCAGCAAGCAAAGACATGGTGCTGGGCTTCCGTTTTAACGTGGGTTGCTCTGGCAATCGTTTTTTTACTTTTTCACTTTTTCATTTTCGGCGCAATGTTTTTCAGCCTTCACGGGATGTCC
>JAJDCN010000312.1 GCA_029260815.1 Planctomycetota bacterium | reverse complement strand
GCGCAGGCACCACCCTACCCGGAGCAAAGGACCTTCAGGAAATCTCTCAATTCATCAAACTGATCACGGAAACAATTGAGCCAGACAGCTGGAATGGCCCGGAACCGGAGGACGTGGGCAACGACGGCTACATCGTTGGCGACAAGGGTGTTATGACCGTCGTGCACACGGAAAAGGTTCATCGACAAATCGATGACCTGCTGCAGGGCTTGCGAAAATCGAAGAACGTAATGGTCACGATCGAGGCACGTTTCCTTAAAGTTACCGAGGATTTTCTGCAAGACATTCGGATCAACATTCCCGATCGAAACACTGCGATCACCACGACGACAACGTTCCCTTCATTTCTTTCATCCGTACCCGTCGACATCAATGACGATGGTATTATTGACGGATTCACGACAGTCCGGACTCGTCGTGGGACGCTGACAGTGAATGATTCGTTCAACCAGCCAGGCGCCGCAATCTCCCACGGCGATATCAATTCGTCCAGCGCGGACGCGCTCACGTTGACAGCGAACAGCGTCTTGGATAGCGATCTGGGGCGGTCAGTTTTCGAGAAACTCGATGAAACCGATCGGTTTAACTTTGAGTATTTTTACGACGACGACAGCATCTTCAGCCTGATCGTCAGCATGGCAAGAAAACACAATCGGAGCACCATACTGGATGCGCCAAAGATCACCGTTTTTAACGGCCAGCGCGCGTTTATCTCAATCCTTCGGGCCACGTCCTTCGTGGGAGACACCAACGTCTCCAGCACGGCACAGCCACCAACCGAGGAAGGGAATGTTTCTGATGAAGATACGACAGCATCGACCGATCCGGTAATCGATACCCTGCGCGACGGCATCGTCCTCGATGTCAAACCGACGGTTACCCACGACCAAAAGTACGTCCAAATCGAGGTTCGCGCCCAAAGTAGCACCGCAGACCTGAGCAATAGTCTTGAGCTGATTACCCGTCCGGACCAATTCTCGATTTCTGAGGAAAGCGCAAAGATCACATTACCGATCCTTAACACACAGCAGATCCGGACCACCGTTATGGTGCCGGACCAGGGCACCATTCTTTTGGGCGGGTTGTCGGACTTGAAGATTCGCGAGGGCGAAACCGGCGTCCCGTGGTTCTCCAAAATCCCGATTCTAGGCATGATGTTCACCCAGCGGACCAAGGTCGATGAGCGGTCGAACCTGATCCTATTGCTACGAGCTGAAATTAACATCTTGGATGAGGTCGAGCAGAAGAAAACCGGCGTGGTAACGGAGGACTGATCATGACCCGACGCAAGAAGAACATCACAAAACAAGATCTCGCAAAGAATGAGGGCTCTACAATGAAAATGGCCAGTTCTTTTACCCTGTGGAGCTGCTCTCTTCTGTTTGCGGTGGCCAGCCTTTCGGCATGCCTGACGCCGCCCGCTTCAGAGGAAAATCAACAGCTTGTGGAGACCCCGAAAAAGGCAGCTACCGACACCGCGCGCGAGCGCGCCATAATTCGCGAAGCGGCTCGGTTCCATGAGTTCATCACGCAAGCCAAGAAGCATATGGATACCAAAGACTGGCCGGCGGCCGAAAGAGAACTGGGCCAGGCCGGAGAAATCAAACCAGACGACCTGGAGGTCAAGCGTCTTTTGACCAAGGTCCAGGCAGAGCAAGGCGACCCCAGCGCAATTGCTCGTGGGGCCCTTGATGGGATCAGCGCCATGCGAAAGATCCGCATGCAGGAGACTCTGCTCAGTCACAATCGGACCTACCACGAAGGTCTTGAGCTCCTCGAGCAGGGAAAATTCTTCGCGGCCGAAGCCCTATTTAAACAGGCACGTCATCTTCTCGTCCGCGAACAATTTCTTCAACTGGACGAATCCATCACTGGTTTTAACCCGGAACTGCGGCACCAGGAGCTCGATGGGCTCGTAGCAAAGGCCAATCGGGAGGGCATCGAAGCACGAAGGCAACGAGAACGCAAGGAAGCGGCTGAGGCTCAGCGGCTGCTTCAAGAATATCGAGCCAACCAAAGCATCCGGCGCGAGAAAGAAATCGAGGCAATCAAGAAACAGGCCATTGGCTATGCCAAGGCTGGAATGAAAGAAGCCGCCCTGGATGAAGTCGAGAAATTGTACAAATTCGACAAAATCAGTGCGGACTTCCAAGCGTTTGAGCATGAAATTCGCAACAAGATCCGAGAGGCGCGTACGATCGTCAACAAAAAGCTCAGCAAGCAGCAGCTGGAGCTCCGACAGCAAGACCTAGGCGAAGCCATCATCCCCTATACCGAAGACATCAACTACCCCAGCCGCGAGGAATGGAAAGTCATTACCAGTCGCACACAAAGCATCTCGACCGTAGCCCCGGGCCAATCGGAGGAGCCTGAAAACAAGAAGACCCGGGAGCTTCTTGAAACCACGACAGTCCTAAACTTCGATGTGGCGGACATTCGGGAATTGAATCAGGAGGATGGTATTTACGCCACACTCGAAGATGTCATCGACCACCTGAAGGAACAGGAAGTTCTTGAAAAGGTCGAGGAAGACATCTTCACGTTCCATCGGGAACTCATCGGAACCGAACAATTGGCTCAGACTTTTCAGGATTTTCGGCTTCGGGGTAGCTTCACGCTGGAAGAGGTGCTCCGGCATATTCTGAACCAAGTCGATTTAACCTATACGATTCAAAACGGCATCGTGGAGATCTCCGACAAGAACACGGTTTCATCCTCTTTCCAATTGCGGGTGTATGACGTGGCCGACCTGGTTGCCCCACTGCACGACTTCCCTGGCCCAAGCTTGAGGCAGCAATCAGGCTCTCAAATCGGGGAAACCGGCCGGCTCAACGCCGAGAATGATGATACGGAAAGCGAAACCGCGCTGGTCGAGGAACGAGTCAACAAAGTCCTCACCATGAAGGTGAAGGACCTGCGCGACAATATCCGAAAAAGCATTTCTCAGGAGTCCTGGACGGACCCGGAAAATGCCGAGCCCGGCAAGGGAACCATCAAAAACCACAAGAGCAACTCTTTGGTCGTAGTCCAAACCCCGGAGGTCCACCGTCAAATCGAGGGCTACCTTACCAAGCTCCGAAAACTCTCGGGCGTTCTGGTCAAAATCGAACTGCGCATCATCACGATCGACGACAATTTCTTGCGGGATGTCGGCGTTGAACTGAAGGATCTTACCCAACCTCATGTCTTCACGGAAACCTCGAGGATTTCGACCTCAGGCCTGTCGCCCATAACTGAGATCATCGGCATTACGACAACGAGCCCGCTCCAAGGGCTCCCCGGGCTTTTGTCCAACGAAGACATTCGCAATACGGTTCAGGCAGCCAGCCTCAACGATCTCTCCCTGTCACAGATCACCCGCATCACCAGCGAGGGCGGCCTGCAACTTACGGGACAGTTTCTGGACGATATCGACGTGCGTGGGATCTTGAAGGCCGTAGAGAAGACCTCCCGGGCTCAACTCTTAACGGCCCCCATGCTGACCCTATTCAACACGCAGCAGGCAAGCATCCTGGTTGGCGAGCAGCGCTCTTTCATCCGCGACGACACCCCCCAGGGCAGCGGTGAAACCGTCGTACTCAACCCTGAAATCGGTCGCGTCGCAACCGGCACCTTGCTCGACGTCCGAGGCGTGGTCAGCTATGATCGACGATTTGTCACTGTAACCATCCGGCCACAAATCACAACTCTCCTGGGCTTTGACGACGCGGATATCACTCGTGGTTCCCTTGAGGGTGGGATCGCCGCCAGTTCACAGATCCAGCTTCCCCGAACCCTGGAGCAAACCCTTCGAACCACCGTCCAGGTACCCGACGGCGGAACCGTCCTGATCGGAGGTCTCCGAGACGTCAGGCTGCAGGAGCGGTCCCAGGAAACGCCGTTTCTCTCCAACATTCCGATCCTGGGCTTCCTGTTCTCGCGACAGGCTGAAGCGGCTCAAAAGCGAGAGATCATCGTGCTGTTGACCACCCGAATCATTGTTCTTGACGAGGAAGAAGAGCGGGTGCGATAATTCCGTAGAGTCTCTACGGACAGCGTTTCCCTTGCCATCTAAGGAATAAAGCATGCGTTCGCTGCGTGCCATCTTTTTCGATATCGACGATACGCTTTACTCAACCTCCGACTTTGCCGCGCGCGCCCGAAGCAACAGCGTTCAGGCCATGATTGCGGCCGGCCTGCAAATCGATGAAGAGGCCTGCCTCGCCGAATTGATGGAAGTCATCGACGAGTTTAGCTCCAACTACGAACACCATTTCGACAAATTGCTCCACCGTCTTCCCCAGAGTTGCTATCAAGGTATCAATCCCGCGGCCCTCGTGGCCACGGCGATGGTCGCCTACCACGAAACGAAGTTTCGCCACTTGACCGCTTTCGAAGACGCAGTGGAGGCTCTCAAGCGGTTGTCCGAAACCAATTTGACATTGGGGATCATCTCGGCCGGATTGACCATCAAGCAGTTCGAGAAGCTTGTCCGCCTCAAGCTCGTCGATTTTTTCGCCCCCTCGGCGATCTTTATCTCTGAGCAGATCGGGATTAGCAAGCCCAACCCCAAACTGTATCAACGCTCCTGCGAGGCGGTGGCGTGTCCGCCCGAACAAGCCATGTACATCGGTGACAACCCGGTTTCCGACATCGACCCGGCCAACGCAACCGGAATGGTTACGGTTCTGTTCAACCGGGGCGCCCGGCATAGCCAAGAATGCGGCCGCACACCGGCTAATTTTGAAATCCATAACTACTGGGATCTGCTGGACATCCTGAAAGAAAACTTTGCCGTTCAGCTTCCCGAGACCGGTTCCTAACCTACCACCCGAAACCCTATGCCAGGTGGCAACCCGCCCGGTGGTCCGGGCCAAACGCCCGCTCAGCCGGCTGATCGCGGCTGCACCGAGCCTCAGCAACCGAGCACCGCGGGTGAAATCGACATCCCGTTGGATACGCCAGCGGCGAAGGCGCCTCCCCATCGGCTTGTAATGCTCCACTGCCTTTCACACCCGATACGGCACTGAGCAGGGCCCGCGTGTATGGATGCCGGGGCATACCGACTACGTTTGCCGTAGGGCCCAGCTCCACAATCTGCCCGGCGTACATCACCGCAATCCGGTCGCTGACGTGCTCCACAACCGACAGATCGTGGGAAATAAACAAGTAAGCGACTTGGTAAGACGCCTTCAGATCGGCGAGGAGATTGAGAATCTGGGCCTGGACCGATACGTCCAAGGCCGCGACAGCCTCATCTGCGATCATCAAGGCTGGGCGGGTTACGATCGCTCGCGCGATGGCCAGACGTTGGCGCTGGCCTCCGCTGAATTCATGTGCGTACTTCTTCAGAGCCGCTGCGCCCAGACCCACGGCTTCAACAGCCCTGCCAATTGCGTCGGTCCCGTTCCGTTCGCCCGCCGCCCGGAGCGGCTCGGCCAGGATCTGGTGAGCGGTCATGCGCTGGTTAAAACTCCCAAAGGGGTCCTGAAAAACCATCTGCACGCGCCCGGGAGCGGCTCGTGCCTGCCCGCAGTCTCGTTGGGCCACATCGGGGTGGAAGCGGATGGAACCTGCGGTGGGCCGATACAAACCGGCGATCGTTCTGCCCAGAGTCGTCTTCCCGCAGCCGCTCTCTCCAACGACGCCAAGGCTTTCGTTACGTGCGAGGGAAAAGGAAACCCCATCTAAGGCACGAACGGCCGGCCCTCTTCGGCCCGCGAAATGGGTTTTCAGACTTTGCACTTCCATAAGGCCATCAATCGGCTTGGCCGGAGCATTCACGAGGTCCGCCTCGATGCCGCGACCGGACAGGCGGCCCAATGGCCCTCGGCGACTGAGAGCATCTCCGGGCGCGATTGCGCGCAAGTCTCCATCGCCATCGAACACCGGTCCCGAAACGCGCAACCGCTGGGCCGTCGCTCCGGAGCCGGAACGGAGCCTTCAATCGTGGGCAGGCGCGTTCCAATGGCGATGCGTGATGGATGACATGCCAACAAGCCGCGGGTATAGGGATGCAGGGAGGAGTGCATAATCCGACCTGTCGGTCCGACCTCGACCACGCGACCGGCATACATCACCGCGATCCGGTCGGACACCGTTTGAAGGGTCGCCAAGTCGTGGGAAATCAACAACAGAGCCATCCCGGTTTCGGCAGTAAGATCTCGAAGCAGTTCGGTAATCTGAACACGGGTCGTCGGGTCCAAGGCCGTGGTGGGTTCGTCGGCGATGATGAGTTCCGGACCGG
>JAJDCN010000311.1 GCA_029260815.1 Planctomycetota bacterium | reverse complement strand
CACCGACGTAATCGTGTACTTCCCCGAGTTCCCCAGATCGTACGCATAAGTCGTCTCGTTATTGCTATCGTCCGTCACGCTGATCAACCGCCCCAGCTCGTCATGCTGCTTCACCGTCGTCGTCGCCGTATCGTAGCCCGCGGTAATCGGGGGCGTAACCTGACTCAACTGGCTCCACTCCTTATGCTCGATCGTCAGCTTCAGACCCCGTCGCCCCGTCGCAAACAGGAACGTATCGTCGTACGTGTACTTCGTGTACATCTCCTTGCCCGCGCCGTCGCCCAGATCGACCTTGACCTCCTTCACCCGTTTGTCCTTGTAATAGGTGTACGAGGTAATCTGCACCAGCCCTGCGCTATCCCGCGTGACATCCTCTAGCGTACCGTCCGCATTGTATCCGTACGTCGTCACCACCGTCCCGCTGTTCACCGGAGTCGCGTCGATACTCGTATAGATCGTCTCCGTTCGCTTCGTCCTTCGGTTTTGTCCGTCGTACTCGAACACCACCCGATAGACCTCCGCCGTGTCTTTAATATAGACCTTCGTCGTGTTCCCGTTCTTATCCGTCTCGTAGGTCGTCACCCGCCCCAGCGGATCCGTATACGTCGTTTTGAACAAAGTCGGATAAGCGATCGTCGTTATTTTTCCCTCCGGATCGGTAATCTTCGTCGGCCGCCCGCTCGCATCCCGAGTAGTAATCTCCGTGTTCAGCCAGTCCGTCGAAGAGGACTGCTGCGACCCGTCGTGGAATTTCTTTACCAACCCGCGATCGTCGTACACCGTCTTGGTCTTGTAGGAGCTTCCCCCCGTCGTCTCCGCGGCGATCGTCTCTTCGGGAAGATTGCTCACGTTCACCTTCGTCTCCGTCACCAGGTTCGCCGCCGCCCCGTCCGTCGTAGACTTTGTCGTATTGCTCAAAACATCGATCGTCGTAGCCGTCCATTGCCCCGTCACACTGCTACCCCTTTTTCCGATCGTCTGGTAGCTGTTCTGGTTCGCGTCGTACTTGAACTCCGACTTGTGTGCTGTCGCATCAGCGGTCTTATTGACCTCCGTAACAAGATTCAGCTTGTTGAGAACGTAGTTCGTCGGATCGCTCTCAGCATTGGTCCCCACGTGCCCGGTGGTTTTCGTCGTGACGCCATATTTATTTCGATCGAAGGTCGTCTTAAGGTCGGGTTCGGCGCCGGCCATTTCGCGCTCGACCGACTTCAGATACCCCTTTCGATTGGCTGCATCTGTGGCAGACGTGCCATAAGCGTAGTTCGTCACCACGCTCTCCGCGTCCGTGAGCTTGGTCACCTGACCCTCGCCATTGTGTTCAAACACAGTAAACAGATCCGTTCCGCTTGGCTTGGTTCGAATCTTCCATACGTTTCCTTCTTCCGTCGCCGGAGTGGGCGTCTCTTCATAATCGTAGAGAAATTCGGTCTGGTAGTCTGCCAAGGTCGCCAGGGGTGCGTACCCTTCCGGCGAAGTGTGGGTATCTACAAAATTGTAGTGGCTTTCATAGGTCCACGTTTCCTTGGAATCGGTCGTTGCCGAGAAAGTGCTCAGCGTATCGATCGACATATTGGTCTTGTCCTTATTGCGATACACCGTTTTCAGGTTGCCCCGCGACAAGTCGGTAAAGGTCTCGCTTCCGATGGTAATCCGCCCCGTGGTTGGGTCGTAGGCCGTCGTATCATACTCGTATTCGACACCTTCGCCCGTCGGGAGCTTCTTCTTAATCAATTCCCCGTTCGCGTTGTGTCGGAACTGGGTCGTCTGCGCAGTGCCCCCGTCAAATGCCGTAATCTTCACCGGGTTGCCCATCTCGTTATAAACATACTTCGACTCGAGGCCTGCCGGGTCCGATACCGTAACGAGATTTTTCCCCCGGAGCGCATTATCAAACGTAAGCGTCCCGCTCGTGGTGCCCGTCCAGTTTAGTTTCTGATCCGCAAGCTTGCCCCGCTCGTTATAGACATTCTCCACGACCGGTTTTCCCTTGTGGGCGTCGTCGCTCGTATCGACCTCGTAGACCGACACCCCTTTCTTCACTTGGTTCGGGTTAAAGATCTCCTTCAACAGATGCGAAGTCACGTCCGCTTCGGCTACGGGATCGTATCGAGTGTGATAGGTATAGATCGTCACGGGCCGCCAAGAGGTGCGTTCGCTACCGCCCTGCTGATACGTGGTTACCGGAAGACGTGCCTGGAGCAGATCATCATCCGTGGTATCCACTTCGTACTCCACC
This sequence comes from Planctomycetota bacterium, assembly GCA_029260815.1. Classification (GTDB taxonomy): domain Bacteria; phylum Planctomycetota; class B129-G9; order JAJDCN01; family JAJDCN01; genus JAJDCN01. Next base: position 814 of record JAJDCN010000311.1, on the reverse strand, counting down.
GAACGCCCATCGAGATCGGTCGCCTCCTCTGTGATACTCGTCAGTTTATTGCTGGTGTATGCGAACGTAATATCCCGTCCAAGCGTATCGGTAACCTTCGTCATATCCGAACCCGTATAGGCCAGCGACATCTCGTTGCCGACCCGGTCCTTCATCTCCGTCAGCTGCGCCTCCCACACCGTCTTCTTCGTCTCGATTCGGATCTCATAGGCTTTCGCAATAAATAAGCTGCTCACAGTGCCGTCCACGATAATGGAGTCGGCAGCTGGATCGTTATCGTTGGTGTCAGTAATATCTAACGTCGCCTGAGTGTCCGTGTAGACTTTCAGACCATTAAACTGATCGTTCTCCCACCCAAGACCGCCAGTTAGTTTGCTGTTTGGAATATCTACAGTGCCCCACGTGCCTGATTCCATGACGACTTCGGTCGCGGTCGATTCCTTCTTCGTAAACGCATGACTCGCACTGTCAAAGATCCATTCGAACCGGCCCTTGGTCATCCGCCGGAATTTGATCGGCTTTTGATCCGGTTCCGACCCGTGGCTCAGATAATACGTTTCCACGATCTCGTCGTAGATTCCCCTCGGGCCCTGATAATAGCGGATCTTGTTCGTCGTATCGTCATGCTTCATCGTGAACAAGTCTTTGCGCCCGGTCCCATCGTAGTATTCGATGGTGTACAACGCCCGGGATCCACCGACGCTGTCGACGGAGTCGTACCGACGGCGCACGATTCGCTGGTTGTAGTTGTGATCCCACCCGTAGCCCAACGGTCCGTTGTAGGCCGAGCGCGACCGATAGGTGCGCGTAAAGG
>JAJDCN010000032.1 GCA_029260815.1 Planctomycetota bacterium | reverse complement strand
GCCAGCCACGCAGCGGCCCCGCCGGACCGTGCATGCGCCGTACTGGATGCACTGATTGGTATCCCGGCATCCCTCCGCTGCCACAGCGCACCGACCGTTCCGTAGGACGCACTTGCCGTCCTCCCTGCACACCTCGGAGCGCCGGCAATCCATATCACTCGTGGCTACGCAATCGTCGCCCTGCTCCGTGCACATGCCCATCGCGCTGCACTCTGGCGTAGCACGACACTCGTCCGCACGAGCCTTCACTGGAAAAAGCACAATCCACAGGGCAACCGCGACTGCGAAAACGACTCGACACATGGGACCTCCGACTCCCACCGACTTGCCCAGGCATAACAGATCCCGAGCGGGCCGTGACCGCGACCAACTGAAGTAACCGATTACCCACGGCCAGCAACCACCGTTTCCAACCGCGAAAGGCGAAAGTCGACGCGACCCCTAACTCAACGAAGCCGGACCCAAGCCCTTGGAGCTTCCTCCAGGAGCTGCGGGTTCACGGGCGTTTCAACGTGAGCTCGCGGTGGCTGTCATTCAGCTCAGTCAGACCTCGTGTTATCCGCAAGTAGAAATGTCCTATGGGCGCCTCAAGTAGAAATGTCCTCTGCTTGAACGTTCAGGTAGCGGTCCATGCAGCGGCTTCGTGGCTCTGATGCAGTAGCCGTTTGTCGCGTTTCGTGAAGCTCTTCCGTTGCAGCTTCTCCTCGTCCCGTTCACGTTGCAGGCGCTTGACGTGCTCAAGGGCAGCGCCGAGCAATTTGTTCTCCACGATTGCCGCCTGCTGCACATGACCTTCTTTGTCGAAGGCACGAGCGGCTAGCTCCTGACCGTTGTAGCGAATGCTGATCTCACCATCGCCCGTTTCGTAGAGGGTCACGCGCTTGCCCATGGCCTGCCGAGCGGCATCGGTCTTGTCGAGGACGTACATGACCCGCTTGTAGTGAACCGTCAGCGACCGCGTGACCTTACGTGTCTCCTGCCACAAAAATATCTCTCGCAACTGCTCGTCCGACCGCAGAGGCCGGTGCGCGTCGTGTGGATTGAGGGCAGGCCGCGCGAAGCGCTTGTTGAAGTCCGCCATGAACGAGGAGGCGAATCGATTGGCGTCGTCGATGCTCGAAATGCCCGCCAACCGCATTTCTCTAACCATCCGATTCTGTAAGGTCGAGTTGACTCGCTCGACACGACCCTTGGCCTGCGGTGTGTTGGCGCACATCGTGTCGATGTTGAGCTCCCCCATGGCGCGACCGAACTGCGTAAAACCATCTCCACTTTGGGGCTGCTTTGCATTAACGCGAAACACACTGGCCTTGTCACTGTAGAGGGCAACGGGCTTGCCGTGGCGCTGCAGATACGACCTGGCGGCCTCGAAGTAGTTGAACGTGGATTCGCCATCACAGAAATGCAGCTCCATCAGCCTGCCTGTCGCATCGTCGATGAATACGAGCAAGATGCACGACGGCGCTCGGTCCTCAAACCAGCGGTGGTCTGATCCGTCGACCTGAATCAGCTCACCGTAACACTCTCGTCGAGCCCGCGGCTGATGGACCCGGCGCTCCCGCTGCGCACGTGGCACCCAGAGCTCCGCCTCCGTCATCCACGTCCGTAACGTCGTCACCGACAGCTCGAGCCCATGAACCTCCGTCAGTTTCTCATGGGCGAAGGTGGGGCCGAAATCGCTGTAGCGCTCTCGTACCAGCCCCAGCGCCTTGTCCCGCGTCCCGTCTGCTAGGCGACGATTGCTCCGTCGCCCACGCTTTCGGGAGACCAATCCCTGCGCACCGTGCTCGTTGTACCTCTTCCATAGACGCCGTAGCTGCCGTTCGGTCACACCCAGCACCCGGGCAGCCTCCTTCTGCGTCAAACGGCGCTCACAAACTCGGACAAGAACCTGTAAGCGGTCCAGCTCTCGATGGCTCATGGCGAAATGTCCTGTCATGCGCGGCGTCATGCCCGAAATAGGACATTTCTACTCGCGCAAAACAGGACATTTCTATTAGTCGCTTACACGCTGTGTCCGCAAATGCAAGAGCCCACCTGACGGCGGGCTCTTGCATTTGCGTCCCCAGCGGGATTTGAACCCGCGTCGTCGCCTTGAAAGGGCGGTGTCCTAGGCCAGGCTAGACGATGGGGACAGGAAGGCGGGCAGACTAGCAATTGGCCCCTTGAAGTCAAGCATCTAGAACTACAGGCGAATCATGCCTGTCAGAGGCCATGTTTGGCGATCAGCAGAGTACGGGCACTCCGTGGCTGTGGTCACGGGTGCCGATCTCGAGGGCCATGCGGTCGGTTTCGAGGTGAAGGCCGGGTTTGCCGGAGCGGGCCAGGGTGAGGCGGGCGTTGGCCAGTTTGGCGTTGAGGCAGTGGAGAATAGCCCCGCTCGGGTCCTCGTACCTGAGTCCGGCAAAGCGAAAACGGTCGGCGAAGAGTTCGCCGGTGAGGGTGGCGTCATCCTGGGAGAGTGAGAAGGTCCAGCGATCAATGCCGACGGAGATGTGTTTGGAGAACATGGCCCGGCGATGATCGAATCGATAGGTTTCGCCCGCATGATGCAAGGCCGCCACCGACAGATAGGGCGTGGTGAGCGGTCCGACTTTGACGCGACCGCTGAGGCCCTCGAACCAGGTTCCGGGAGTTCGTTCTCCATCGACGACGAAGTCGTTGCAGTGGCCCCATGCGTATCCTTCGGCGTGGCTCTTGCCCCAGTTGTGGCCCTGCATGCCAG
>JAJDCN010000310.1 GCA_029260815.1 Planctomycetota bacterium | reverse complement strand
GGGCTGGACGCCCCTGGCGAGGGCCGCGCGGAGGGGCCACCTTGAGGCGGCCGAAATCTTGGTCGATCATGGCGCCAACGTCAACGCCATCGACGAAAAGAAGAATACCCCATTGCTCCATGTCATCAAGAAAGCTCCGTTTGACACGAAGGGCAGCCAGGATCATATCATTACTGAGGAAGCCCTGGAATTTCGCGAACGGTTTGCAGGCTTGGTCGAGCTTCTCTTGGACAACGGGGCTGATCCAAACATCCGTGGCTGGTCCAATCGAACAGCGCTGCACGAAGCGATTCGGAGCAGGAATCAAGCGATTGTGGAGCTATTGATCGAAAAGGGTGCGGATGTCAACCTGCGCAGTGGCTCCAAGGATATGCCCCTACACATGGCGGCTCACTTTGGCAACGTGGAAGCGGTGAGAGCGCTGCTGGAGAACGGCGCCGCTGTCCACTCGAAAGACAAGAACGGAAAGACGGCCTTGGATCGGGCTGTCGCACGAGGCGCGAAACGACATGTTGCGCTGATTCGCGCATTCATCAAAGACCCAGAGGACCTGCCCGAGTTTGACAAAGGGGAACCGGTAAAGGGTCCCATCCGGTAGCTCCCCCTAAGGTCCTTTCTCGGTATCCTGGCGGGCTCAAATCAAAACTCTGCCTTTGTGGACCGAAAGCGGTCGCGATTGTGTTCCAGCTATGCGCGCAGTGCGTTAGAACCATGCGCAGGCTAAGCTTGAAAGTAAAGCAGCTCTTCTCTATTGCAAGAAGCGTGGCTGTCAAAACGGCAGTTGTTTTGGGCCCGAAACAACCTTGTCTTGCAGTTTTTATGAGTTTGGCATAACTTGCCAAAAAACCGCGTCAAAATGGCACGAAAATTCCGCTTCAGAACAGGCCTAAGGATTGGGAAATTTCTATAAAATCCTTTCCTATCGTGGGTTATAAAATATGGTACGAGCGTTGCTATAACAGGGGTAGCACAAAACCATTCATGAGTCGTAGAAAGGAGGATGGCGATGTATCGGACCCATTGTAAAAAGAGTAATAAAGGCAACGCGTTGATGCCGTTTGGATTCGAGAATCTAGACCATTTCATCAGCGAGGTATTCAACAACTTCGGAAGCGGCCTCGTCAGCGCTGGCGAGTTTTTGTGTTGCGATGCAAGCGCGGTGCTGCCCGTAGACCTGAAAGAAGGCGCGAAGGAATATACACTGACCGCCGACCTGCCAGGCGTGGAGCCGGAGACGCTGAACGTGACGGTGCACAATGGCGTACTGACAATCCAAGCGGAGAAGTCGGAAACGTCGGGCAGCGACGAGAACGATCCAGAGGGCTTCATCCGACGAGAACGTAGCTATGGTGCGGTTTCCCGGACGTTGCAATTGCCACAGGACATCGACGAAGGGAAGGTGAAAGCCGATTACAAGAAGGGCATCCTGACTGTTTCGCTCCCCAAGAAGGAGGGCGCAGGAGGCAGAAAAATTGACGTGAGGCAGAGCTAAATACCTTCCGGCCGCGTGCGTCAAGCGGCCGAGTTGTAAACGGTTATCACCCATTTCCCTTAAGTCCCCCCGAGGCCCGCAGGATGAAAACCCTGCGGGCCTTTTGTCTGCAAGCTTTTGCGTTGACAGCAGTTGCGGCCTGTGATAAAGTTCGGGACTTTGAGGAAAGGACCCATGGGCGACCTGATTACCGTAGAGCAAATCGACGTCATGCCCGCCGGCGGCCAGTTGACGCTGACGCCCGGGGCGATCATCACGCCCGCCGCGCGCGATGCGGCCGAGGCCCGTGGAATCACCGTGCTTGAAGCGGGTGCCGCTGCACCGACGCAGGCCCCGACGGTGGCACCCAGTCGCACTGCCGGCTTTCGCGCTTCCGAAATTCCCGCCGCGCCGGCGCACAAGAATGGCCCGGAGCAAGTTATCGTCACCGCGGTGGGCAAGAACCGACCGCGCATCCTTTCGGAGATCACCAGCAAGATCGCCGAACTCAATGGCAACGTGATGGACATCAATCAGCGTATCCTCCAGGACTATTTCACGACGATTATGATCGTCGAGATCTCCGGGATCACCGGCGATTTCGCGGGCTTCAAGCAGACCATGGAATCCATCAGCCAGCCCGAAGACTACCGCGTGTCGGTCCAACACGAAAAAGTCTTTCAATACATGCACCGCATCTAACCTCGGAGCGTCGGATGCCCTATACCTCCAACGAGATCCTGCAGACCATCCGGATGGTGGAGATGGAGGCGTTGGACATTCGCACCGTCACCATGGGCATCTGCCTGCTCGACTGTTCCGGTCCCACTGTTGACCAGGTCGCCAACAACGTTTACGAAAAAATCGTCCGCGCCGCCGGCAACCTGGTCCCCGTTGCCACCGAAATCGAGAGCCGCTACGGCATTCCCATCATCAACAAACGCATCGCCATCACTCCGATCAGCCACGTGGCCGCCGGGTGCGACGGCTCTGACTACGTACCGATCGCGCAGGCCATCGACCGCGCCGCTGTACAAGTCGGCGTTAACTTCGTCGGCGGCTTCTCCGCGCTGGTCCACAAGGGCTTCAGCGTCTCGGACAAAAAATTGATCGATTCGATTCCGCAAGCCATCGCGGCCACCGAGCGCGTCAACTACTCCGTGTCCGTTGGCTCAACTAAAGCGGGGATCAACATGGACGCTGTTCGCCGGATGGCTGAGATCGTCCAGCAGACCGCACAGCTCACCGCGGAGGCCGGCGGCATCGGCTGTGCGCGGTTGGTCGTCTTCTGCAACATGCCCGAAGACAACCCGTTCATGGCTGGCGCCATGCACGGGGTGGGCGAGCCGGAGCGCGTGATCAACGTCGGCGTCAGCGGACCGGGCGTCGTGCGCTACGCCTTGGAGAAGCTCGGGCCTGAGGCGCCGCTTACGGACGTGTGCAACGAGATCAAACGCATCACCTACAAGATCACCCGCGCCGGCGAGCTGGTTGGCCGGGAGGCCGCGCAAAAACTCGACTGCGAGTTTGGCATCATCGACCTGTCCCTGGCGCCCACGCCCGCGGTGGGGGACAGCGTCGCGGATATCCTGGAAATCATCGGTGTGGAGAAGTGCGGAACACATGGCACTACCGCTGCGCTGGCCATGCTGACCGACGCCGTTAAGAAGGGCGGGGCCATGGCCGCCACCCGCGTGGGCGGACTCTCCGGCGCCTTCATCCCCGTCAGCGAAGACGCCGGTATGGTGGCCGCCGTGAAGGCTGGAGCGCTCAGCTTGGATAAGCTGGAAGCCATGACGTCGGTCTGTTCGGTGGGCCTGGATATGGTCGCCATCCCTGGCGACACGCCGGTCGACACCATCGCGGGCATCATTGCCGACGAGATGGCCATCGGCATGATCAACAACAAGACCACCGCCGCCCGACTGATCCCCGTCCCCGGCAAGGGGCCCGGCGAGACTGTAGAATTCGGCGGTCTGCTCGGCACCGCGATCGTCCAGGCGGTCAACCCCTTCTCCAGCACCGGCTTCATTCGTCGCGGCGGTACGATCCCGCCGCCCATCAACAGCCTGAAGAACTGACGGTGACGCGGAAGACCCGACGCTACTGGCTTCCGCTGTTTATCATCTGTCTTGTGGGGCTACTGTTGCGCCTATACCGGCTGGACGACAAGGGTATTTGGTTCGACGAACTGGCCACGCTCTTTCCGGCTTCCGCCGAATCGGTGCAGGAACTGGTGGAGATCACAGGGACGCTGGAAAAGAATCCGCCGCTGCATCACGTCCTGATTCATTATTGGATGGGCGCGTCGAACGATTTGTTCTGGCTGCGCCTTTCGTCGGTTCTTTTTGGCGTCGGAACGATCTTCGCCATCGCGGCCCTCGGGCGCCTGTACGGCGAGAACGCGCTGGGCCTGAGTGCCGGCCTGATCGCGGCGGTCAATCCGTTTCTCATCACCCACGCGCAGGAAGTCCGCATGTACGCCCTGTTTGGGCTTGGCTCGGCGGCCGCCACCTGGCTCTTGGCCCGCGTGGTCCGCGCGCGGCGCAACCGCGCGTCCTGGATCGCCTATGCCGAAGCGGCCGTGGTGACTCTGTGGACCCATTATCTGTTCGCTCTGCTGTACTTCGCGCAATCGGCCTGCATCCTTCTCGTCCCGGCCATCCGTCGTGCCGTATGGACCCGATGGCTGCGCTGGCAGCTGCTGACCGTCGCCTTGTTCGCGACGCTGGTACCGTACTTCCTTTTCAATATCCAGAACTTGGACGAGGGTACCGCACCCAAAGAGGTTCGTTGGTTCGACCCGCTCAATCTGTTTCGCCATCTCGCGCTGGCCTATCCCAATCCCCAAGACGCCGCGCTCTTCGTGCGCGCCTTTACCGTGGCGGCGGCGATCCTGTTTGGCCTGTTGCTTCTCATCGGCCTGCGCCATGCTGCCCGCAATAGGCAGTCGGAACTGATTCTTCTGTTGTTCATTCCTCCGGGCGTGGTTTTCGTAGCGTCGCTGGTCGTGCCGATATACAACCCGCGCTACTTCATCATGATCGCTCCCGTGTTCTGTTTGCTCCTGGCGCGTGGGGCACTGTCGGTGCGCTGGAACCGCCTTCGTCCGTTTGGCCTCCCGGTCGTTGTCCTCTTCTCTTTCGTCTCCCTGGCCTATTATTACCACGACGGAAACTATCGGCGCGCCGACTACGCGCGTATGGATGCTGTTCTGAGCGGTGTGGATGCGGATCGCGTTTATCATTTCGACTATGAATCGTTTCTGGCAGACCGCTGGTATGGCGCCGGGCGCCGGGACCCCATGCTGATTCGCAACGTGATGGTCAGTTCGATCCCCTATTGGGAAGGCCGTTCGATTATTCCAGCCGATCGGGTCGTGCTGGCGCTGCCGCGGGACGCAAAGGGTTTTTGGGTTGTGGTTCGAAAGCCGATTCACACCTGGGAGACCCTGCGCGACGTGGATCAGAAGCTCATTGACAAGCTTGGAAAGTGGAATCTCCAATACGTGATCGATCGTCGGGACGACCTCCATGGCCTAACCCTGCTTCATTTGAAGCGTCCATAAGCGAACCCGTCCCGTTTCGATTGCCCTTGTTGTTCCGCCCGGCTTGTTTTTATCCTGACATTTGGTCCGTGACCTAAAGGATGTAGCTTGAGGGCGAGGAGAGTGTGCGTACAAGATTCTTCGCAATCGCTTAGAATGACGAGGCTATAGCCACAGGACCTTTGTAGAGTTTGCTCGCCTAGACCGTGAGGCGACGTTGGTAGAGGAACCATTCCAGCAAAGACAGCGCCAACGCGGCCAGAGCGAGCGCCGCCCAGAGGTTGCTCATCGGATCAGATGGCACGACACCGGGCGCTGGCAGGGCGGCGGCGGGGCCGGCCAATGGATCTGCCAGACCTTCCCGGGGATCGGTTTTTACGGGCGTGTAGGGTTTGGCGGGGCGGTTCTCCAACGCGTGGAACTGCCGCATCACGTTGCGAATGAACAACGGGAAGGAGAGCAGGTAGCGAAAGTTGGAGCGGGTCGGACTGAAGCCCACGTGGACGTAGCGCAGCCCATCGTCCAAGTTGGCCGAAATGATCGGGCCCGCCGAGGTGGCAAGGATCGTTTCAGCGTCGGGCGTCCGCGCCGGGCGGGCGGTGGCGAGATGAGCCAGTGGGCCGAAGTCCACGTGTCGGGTCAGCGGCCCTTCCCGGTCCCAATCCCAGATCACCGGTTGCTCCACCGGTTCGCCCATTGTATAGGGCAGCGGCCCTTCGGGCGGATTGATGAAAACATAATTCCCCTCGGATAGCGGTCGGTCGGGCGTGGACTCGTAGAAGATGACCACTTCCTTGTCAGCGGCGCGGCCCGTCCATCGGCGATTGATTTCTATGCTCTCCGGATCGACGAACTCCGGCATCAGTGTGAGCGCGCGGATCAAGTCGCCGGGAACCGGGCCGCGGGACACGAGAGTTA
>JAJDCN010000309.1 GCA_029260815.1 Planctomycetota bacterium | reverse complement strand
GCTCGACGCCAAGCTCGATGAGTTCTTCGCGGAAGGGATGGACGCGCGCTTCGAGCGGCACGCGGCGCTGCAGCAACGTTGTCATGAGTGGGTCCGGTCCCGTGACTTCGGCTTCTTCGCCGAGCCGGGCTACGAGGCGGTCACGCTGACTACGGTGGACAATACCCGCGGGATTTCCGTGGCGGGCCTGAACCAGGAACTGGCCAAGAAAAACGTGGTCATCTCCAACGGCTACGGCAAGACCAAGGAAAAGGCTTTCCGGATCTCCCACATGGGTGACACGACTCTGGCCGAGTTGGACGAGCTCTTGGGTTGGATCGACGAGATTATCTCGAAATAGGCTGTAGACCAGCTTACATACATGGCAGGTTTCGATGTCGGACGCGCAAATGGAGGTCTGGCGGTCAGGCCGGAGCGTTTCTTCTCCGGCGCTTTCTGAGAATACCCGCCCCCACGAAACCCAAGCCCATCAACGCCAATGTTCCGGGCTCGGGAACCGACGTGTCGAAGGCTGCGACCTCGTTTTGATATCCCACATCGTGTGCCGCCGACCAGTAGGTCGCGTCGCCGATGTCTCCCGCGAGGACGTCGATCTCCATGTCGGGCAACTGGCTCAGATCGAGCGACGCTTCAATCGTGTTGCCAAATCCGTCGTCGGTCAGACTCCAGGTCAGTAAAGAAAAATCGCCCGTTGCGGTGAACATGCCGCCAGACAGGGTGACATCGCCGTCGAACACGACACCGTTGGTCAGATCGCTGATCAGGTAGTCCAGCGTCGCGTAGGCCCCGCCGGTGGCGGCTACGGACACCGTCAAGGTCTCCAAAGAACCGGCGATGTCGGTGTTGATCGCCGTGTTCAAGCCAACGGCCGCGGCGCCGATCACGATTTCGCCGATCACCGAGCTGTCGATCGTCATGGCGTTCTCCGCCACATCCCAGTTCGCGTTATCCAGCAAGGCGTATTCGTCGATCAAATCCAGCGCCCGGGTCGTCACGTAGCCGTTGGTCTTCGCCTCGGTGATCCAGTTCGCCGGGTAGTTTTGAACCGTGCCCGGCTTCTGTACGCCACCGTTGAATCCGCCGGGAATTAAGATAAACTTCGGATCGGTTGGCTGGGTCTTCCAGGTAAACTTGTCGGTGGTATCCACCGTCCCCGCAACCAGGCTCCCCTGGAACTGGACGAATGTCTTGGACATCGCCTGACCCACCTTATTTTTAACCCCTGAGATTGGCGCGGACACGTTCGCCATGATGCCCGCGTGCCCTGGCTGCCCCTCGATCGGCTGGCCGACGATCGTCATATTGTTTGCGTTTTGCGTAACCGCGAAGCTCCAATGGGATTCGGCAATCCCAAAAAACGGACCGTCCGGGCCGAGTGTAAGCTTGGTCTTCGTTCCACTCTGGGTCGTGTTGCCCACCGCCGGCACGGTCACTGATACGAAGTCGGCCAGGAAATCTTCCTTGATTGCTAAGTTGTTATTCAGCTTGTGAGAATAACCGCCTTCGATCACAGAGTTCGTATGCACCCCCGCCAGCGTCGCCGTACCAGCATTAAACTGAAACTGCAACGGCGCCGCCGCAACATCCGAAGATAAAAGGAATAGAGAAAGGAAACTCAGAACCAAGGCGAGAGAACGCCCCGGCAACCCCCATGCAAACCATCGATTACCCATTTTCATCCCCCAGACAAATCACCCCATATTTGCCCGACCTCTACTGCCAGAAGTATACCGCATTTCCGGCCCTAATTCAAGTCGAAGCGGGGTTTCAGCCTTTTTGACGCTTGAGCCTCCTCCCCTCTTAAGCTGTTAATGAAAGATGGAACTCAAAGAACGGAAAAGGTCTAGCCGGACAGCGGGCTGATAACCAGTCCCTTTTTATTTCTCTTGGTTTTAACATCACCGGGAAGAGAGTCTCGGATCGTATCGGAAATGGCCCTGGCAATTGATGCTTTTGCATAGCGCCTTTTGGTGATCAGACTAATTTCTCTTTTCGGAGCGGGGTCTTTGAACTGAAATACACATGATTTAAATTTCGTCTTGTCTAAGGATAAGGCTGTCAACTCAGGGATAAGCGTCATCCCACAACCCGAGTCAACCAGCTTTATCAGCGTCTGAAAATTCCCACTTTCGTATTTGACACCTTGGCTTGGATCTTGAACTCGATGACATAATTTTAGAGCCTGATGCCGAAAACAATGGCCATCCTTCATTAGCAAAAGCTCTTTCGCGTCGATGTCTGACTGCGATACTTTTTCTCCCGGCTTTTTTCCGAAGTTTCGAGAGGCATAAACATAAAAATCCTCGTAGTAAAGCGGGAGCTCGTCAAGATCGCGTTGATGGAGTGGCGTGGCCGCGATCGCGCCATCGATTTCATCATCCACAAGCGCTTGAATAATTTTTTCCGTGATCAGTTCTTCTAGCACCAATGAAACCTTGGGGTAGCGCTTCTGAAAAGGTTCGAAGAACAAAGGAATCAGATTCGATGCCACCGTCGGAATCACACCCAATCGGTAGTGCCCCTCAACAACGCCTTTGGCAGCGCTGACAATTTCCTTAATCTGCTTATGCTCCTGGATCACTTTTCGGGCCTGAGAAATGATTTTTTCCCCAACCGTTGTCGGAACGATGGGGTGACGGGAGCGATCAAAGATCATGACCCCCAATTGCTGCTCAAGCTTTTGAACCTGAACGCTCAAGGTGGGTTGCGAGACAAAGCATTTCCGTGAAGCCCTGGCAAAGTGCCGCGTTTCGGCCACGGCAACCACATATTCAAGCTGGGTTAGCGTCATAATAGATTTAACCTATCATGTTTATAGACAAAATCAACTTGAATTATCGCCTGTTTCGTCGGATACTTCTAGGAAAGACACTGAGAAATAAAGCCTACTTCCGTAGAAAGGGAAAGCCATGTCCAAAAAAGACCTGACCACATCGGCCGGCATGCCCGTCGGGGATGACGAAAACAGCTTGAGCTTTGGCAAAAACGGCCCGCTGGCGATGCAGGATCATCATCTCATCGAAAAGCTGGCTCACTTCAGCCGCGAACGTATTCCCGAGAGAGTTGTCCACGCGAGAGGCTCAGGGGCGTATGGAACGTTTACACTAACCAAAAGCTTGAAAGACTATTCCGTCGCAAACTTCTTGCAAAAAGAAGGTGAACAGACAAAAACTTTCACGCGATTCAGCACGGTCGGCGGTGAACAAGGATCTTCAGACATGGTGAGAGATCCCAGGGGCTTCGCAACAAAGTTTTATACGAAAGAGGGAAACTATGACGTGGTTGGAAACAACACGCCCGTTTTCTTTTTAAGAGACCCGATGAAATTTCCCGACTTCGTCCATACACAAAAAAGATGCCCTGTGCGAAACATTAACGATCCCGATGCGGTTTGGGATTTCTGGTCGCAGAACCCGCAGTCGCTCCACCAGGTCACTATTCTTATGAGTGACCGCGGTATTCCGAAATCATTTCGCCATATGAACGGCTATGGATCGCACACCTTTTCCATGTGGAACGCAAAAGGTGAGCGGTTTTGGTTCAAGTGGCACTTCAAGACCAATCAAGGCAATGAGACGCTCACCAACGCGCAAGCCGCAGAAATTGCAGGAGAAAACCCTCAGGCGGCTCAAGCCGATCTGTTTGACAATATCGAAGATGGCAACTTTCCATCCTGGACTGCCAAAGTCCAAATCATGCCCGAAAAGGATGCTGAAAAGTACCCATGGGTTTTTGATTTAACCAAGGTCTGGCCTCACAACGATTATCCTCTCATGGAAGTCGGTCGGCTCGAACTCAACAAAAACCCGGACAACTATTTCGCCGAAGTGGAGCAAAGCGCGTTTTCTCCTTCAAACTTTGCCCCCGGGATCGGCGCCAGCCCGGACAAGATGCTTCAAGCCCGGCTTTTCGCTTATCCGGACGCCCAACGATACCGACTGGGCTCCAATTATAACAGTCTTCCCGTCAATGCTCCGAAAGCCACAGAGGCTTCAAACTATCAGCGGGATGGCCAGATGTGTCCGTACACTGTACGCTCTAAGAAGAATTTTGGGACTTACGATAACGAGACCTTTGACCACGAAGAGCACCCAACATCTGACTCTCAGGTAAAGGAGCCGCCGTTTGAAATGCCGGCCGGTGCGGTAGATCGATACGATCATCGCGAGGATAATGATGACTACACTCAAGCCGGGAACCTATTTAATATCATGAGCGATACTCAAAAAGAGGAGTTGATCTCGAATATCGCGGGCTCTTTGGGAGGCGCACGAAAAGATATTCAAGACAGAATGATCCCTCACTTTGAGAAGGCGAACTCTGAATACGGGAAAAGAGTGAAGGACGCGCTTCGATAATATAAGGAACAGAATCAGAAGGAATTTCAGCGAAGGACGCGCTTCACCCGCTGTCGCAAATAGGGCAGCACTTGCTCCGCGAACCACGGGTTCTTCTTCAGCCAAATGTTATTACGAGGGCTGGGGTGCGGCAAGGGGATGAAGCGGGGCCGATATTCCTTCCAGGCCTTCACTGTTTCGGTCAGGGTTGCCTTTCTGCGGTCTCCAAGATAATGCGCGTGGGCATATTGGCTCAACAGAATCGTCAACTTCACTTGAGGCATTCGAGCGAGCAGTTCCTCGTGCCAGGTCTCGGCACACTCGGGCCTGGGTGGCAGATCTCCGGACCGCCCTGTTCCCGGATAACAGAACCCCATAGGGATCAGCGCGATCCTCTTCGGGTCGTAAAACTGCTCCGGTGTGACACGAAGCCAGTCCCGCAAACGATTCCCACTCGGATCATCCCACGGGACGCCGGTTTCGTGGACACGGCGGCCCGGTGCCTGCCCAATAATGAGAATGCGCGCGCTTTCGTGTGCGGCAAGAATGGGGCGCGGACCAGCGGGCAGATGCTCGGAGCAGATATCACACCGCCTCACCTCCCGCAGCAATGTCGTAAGCTTCTTCATTTATCTACCAAAGAGTAATGCATTTTTATGCGATCAAACGCCTCGTGCAGGCAACCCTGACCCCTTCCCAGATTTTGTACCAGATCTTATGAGAGAATCAATTGATAATTTTGTGCCTGCAGGACCGCAGGAAGCCCCCTAGCGCCGATCGGCCTTGTTCGGCGTCGCATGAAACAACCCGCCTGAGCGCCAATCTCATGCGATTTTCCGGCCCACATTCCATGGATATTAGAAGGCAATCGTCATTTTCTGAACGAACCATTGGAACGCATAAACCGAGAGATAAGGACAGATCTGGTGCAATGCGGACATATTGACTTCTCTAAGGAGTGCGTCTAAACTATACTTTGTAGAAGAAAAAGCTTGTTTGCCGTAGCAAAGTGAGACATCTTGGTGTTTTCCGCAAGAGAGGTGCTATAGTGCGAATACAGAAAGTGCTAATTCACGGCCTGTTTGGGTATTTTGAACACGAGATATCGTTCAACATGGACGAGAGGATAACAATCATCCATGGACCCAATGGCGTGGGGAAAACGACCATTCTAAAGCTCATAGGCGATGTTTTCGCAAAACGCTTTGCATCCCTGAGCACAATACCATGCAAGAAGCTGGTCTTCTTTTTTGCCGACCAGTCTTCGCTTGAACTAAAGCCACTCAATACTAATGGGGAGGGTGGTCACCCTAATTTAGAAATCAAGCATAACAAGAAGGGATCAAAGCCAAACCCCAAAATCCATGTAATTAAGATGAAGTCTGCTATTAAGGAGTTTGAAGAAAAGATCCCAACCAGCATAATTGAAGACCTTATTCCCAACTTGGAGCGAACAGCTAGACGTAAGTGGTTTGATTCAACAACAAACGAAGAACTGTTACTTGGCGATGTAATACTACGGTATGCAGACCGCCTTCCGGAACCATTCTTGGGCCCATATTCGGACACTCCTAACTGGCTGACAGATCTTCTGGACAGCGTTACAACGCATTTTATAAACACACATCGGTTAACGGCTAGAACTGTACAATTGCGAAGCCGTCATTGGAGCTCGCACGAGCAGAAGGAGAGTTTTCGAAGCTCTGTCGTTGAAAGACACGCAGACGAAATGACAGAAAAAATCCAGCGACTGCTACAAGAATCTGGTGCTCTAGCTGCGTCCCTCGACAGATCGTTTCCACAGCGACTAATACAACAATCTACACTACAAAACATTACAGTCGGGAAGTTACAAAGTGACTTTCAAGAGCAAAACGCATACTGGAAGCGCCTTGTAGAAGCAGGCCTTATGGACGCAGAAGACCAGCGTCAATTTCTTCCTAGTGGCTTCAAAGAGAAGCACACGGAAGTCCTATCCCTTTATCTAAGTGACGTCCGGAAAAAATTTGAGGTGTTCACTGATTTTCTTGAGCGAGTAGAGCTTTTCAAGAGTCTTATCAGTAGCATGTTTCTGTATAAAACATTCTCCGTGGATAGAGAGCGAGGCTTTGTTTTTGAAAGTCTCAACGGCCAAAATGTCCCCCCGAGCGCATTGTCGTCAGGGGAACAGCACGCGTTAGTGGTCACATTTGGACTTATCTTCAATACTAAAAAGAACTCGCTTATTTTGATCGATGAGCCGGAACTCTCGCTCCATGTAACTTGGCAGCAAAAGTTTCTTGAAAACACAAAACAAATATCAGATTTAGCTGATCTGGACTTCCTAATTGCCACTCATTCTCCATCTATTATTCATGATCGGGATGATCTGATGGTGGCATTAGGGGAGCCCAGCAATGAAAATTAACATTGATGGCCGTCACATTGCCAACGAATGTATTTTATCTCGAGCCAATTTTTTGGGAACGCTCCTGATCGTAGAGGGGCCTTCTGATAGCAGGCTCTTCAAGAAATTTAGTGACCAGAGCGCGTGCAAAACCATTCCTGCCGGCGGGAAACGACACGCAATTGATGCGATCGATATTCTAGACAAGAGAGGCCTATCTGGAGCACTTGCAATCGTCGACGCGGATTATTTTCATTTGGATCGCGTAAAGTTATCTTCTAAGAATGTTCTTCTTACTGACGAGCACGATCTTGAATTAATGCTACTGCTCAGTAACGCACTTGATAATGTCCTCGATGAACATGCTTCGCCAGCTAAACTTCCTTTCCGCAAGCGCCAGTGGCCACATGCGTGATGTGCTATTGGACAGATGCAAACCGATTGGCGTATTCAGACGACTCTCCATCCAGCGCAATTACAACCTCATCTTTAAGAACCTTTATTACTCTTCCTTTGTATGTTCAGAAACGCTGAGTGTCAATATTAATAGGTTGACAGATAATGTTCTTCGTATCTCCAAGCACCCCACACTCAGGCACACGAGCTTAGAACGCGAATTAACAGATGCAATTGCGGTATCCAATGATGATCCATCTCAGCTTTGTAGCGGTCCTGATTGCGTTGCGCTTTTGGGCATAGCGCTCAGGTGCGTTCTTCGCAAAAACGGTCGAAACGCTATAAGTCAATATCACCTGAATGCCGCTCTACGCCTTGCTTATTCTCCAACACTGTTTGCCAATACAGATCTTTATAAGAATTCTTTATTGTGGCAAGCATCTAACCCTCCTTATAAAGTATTTTCTTTATAGTCTCGGGTTGTCTTTTCCCCAAGCTCTTAAAAGACGTTTCACCGCCCGAGCACATCATAGCTAGCAGTTGCGATCTCT
>JAJDCN010000308.1 GCA_029260815.1 Planctomycetota bacterium | reverse complement strand
GCAACGGCACGCGGACGCGTCAGCCCCTCCACCCGGTCGATCTCCGTTGGATGGTAGGCCGTTCCGTCGTCACGGAGGTCATACCAAGTAAAGTCGTCACCGGACCAATCAACTCTCCATGGATCAATGCCTTCCGGAAGGTCCGGATCGGGTGGCGCGATTCCGTTGGCTGACAGGGTTCCGACGAAACTGTTGTCGGTGTCGAATACTTGAACGGTATAACCGTTGGCCACGTACAGATTGTCTTGGGAGTCGAAGGCCAGCGCAAGCGCCGAATACCCGAAGCTGTCCAGTTGGTTGCCGGCGGTGTCAAACTCCAGGATGGTTCCTTTACTCCCGGGAATGCCCAATGCGCCGCCCGCATCGCGTTGAGAAACGAAGACATGGCCTTCGCTGTTGATCGCGATTGCCTCCGGTCGTTGCAGGCCGCTGGCAAACGTGCCCAGATGAAATCCGTTGGTGTTGAACATCTCAATCGATCCGGTCACGATCAGTGGGCTGCCGTACGCTCCCAATCCGGATGATGTGCCCAGCTTCACCGCGTACAGGGTATCTGGCTCGGCAAAAGCGATCCCCCGATAGCGCTCCCCGTTGCCATGCACAAAAGTTGGGTCCAGCAGGGCTCCGGATGAATTGTAGACGGAGACCCCCGCGTCCGTCGTATCTACGGGATATTGAAGAGGACTATGGATGCCGGTGGTGTTGGATCTGTCCTCCCAGGTCACGAACAGGTTGCTCGTGCTCGGGAACGGGATTGGCGTCTGAAACGCGAACGATGGGACGACAAGAACCGCCAGACAGACCAAGGCAAGCAGAACGACTTGCTTTCTCATTCTTCCTCTCCTTTGACAAGTTTGTTGTCGGCCCTCACGGCCGAAAACTCCAGTCTTATAAATATTGAAACGCTGGTACTGCTTAACACTCGGATCCGTTGGGAGCTCGTTTACGCCCCTGTTAACAGATATTTTCCAGACAAACGCGCGCCCGCGATCACGGTGGGCCTTTTGACGGTTTTTTCACGTTTTGGATACTCACATCGATAAAGCCCACTGTTTTTCCTATAGGTTGGTGGCACCAGGGCCTGATTATGTTAAAAAATAAAGTAACATCCGTCGTTATCGCGTCACTAACTAGTAGGAGAGAGGGTTTCGCCTTGAGGGAGCCCAGCTGACACGGACAAAGACAGATGCTGACTTGGTGCACCAGGCCCTGGCTGGCCAGCGGGGAGCGTATGCTCAGTTGGTTGAAGCCTACTATCCTCGAGTCACGGCCTTTTGCTGGGCCAAGCTGGGCCGCCACGATGCAGTCCCCGACGTCGTGCAAGAAACCTTTCTTCGGGCGCTTCGACAACTGCATGCCCTGAAACATCCCGAGCGCTTCGAGTGGTGGCTTCATGGCATTGCGCTGCGTGTCTGCCACGAATGGCGCAAGGCCGCCAGCCGGTCGCCCATCTCTCTGTCAGAGTCCATCGAGGAAGGAGCGATATTGGAGGAGGAAGCGGCCCAAGATGGCAATCCACAACAAGATCTCGCTGTTTCGGAAGCGCAGCGGCACCTCGTAGCAGGGATCGAGGCGCTTCCGCCGAAGTTCCGAGAAGTCATTCACCTTCAATATATGGAAGAACTCTCACACCGTAAGATAGCAGATGTGCTCAACCTCTCGCTTTCGGCCGTTAACGCTCGGCTGATCAAAGCGCGCCGCCTGCTTCGAAAACGACTCGGTTCGGGAGGGGTATCATAATGAACTGCCGCCAAGCCGAACAACGCATCTGGGCATTGATTGATCTTTGTCACGACGACCCGGCTCTACTCGACCACATAGAGCAGTGCGCCAAGTGCGCCGATCTATACGGCAAGCTGAAACAACAACACAGCGAACTCCGCGAAACATACGGCTCGATGAAAGACTGGTTCCAAGCAACAAAGCCGCGCACGCTCGCGGCCGTTGCCGCCGCGCCGGAGCCAGAGCGAAACGATTCGCGAAGAGAGGCGGTTTTTATAAGCAAAGCCTTCTCGCATTTGGCGACGACTCTTGCCAAGCCGTTCAGATCCTTGGCCCGGTTAAGTCTGCCACAGCAAGCTGCTTGCATGACTACATTGGCCATCGTTGTGCTGGCTCTTTACATGGTACTGGATGTGCCCGATCAGGAGCCGAACCGCGAGCAGATTGCCGCTTTCTTCGATGCGGTTACTCATGGCTACGCCGAGATTGTCGAGGAAATGCTGAAGGGGACGCCTGACCTTGCCCGCGCCCGCGACGAAAAGATAGGCGACACCGCGCTGCACCGGGCGGCCGCCAAGGGATACCTTGATTTCACGCGGATCCTCCTGTTTCACGGTGCGGCAGTGGACGCCGTGGACCGTGAGGGGCGCACACCGCTGCACATGGCCGTGCTCTACGGCCAGCGCGCCATAGCCAAAGAGCTGCTGGACCACGGAGCCGATCCCACCCTTGTTGACGACAAGGGGCTTTCGCCCCTGGACATCGCCCGTCAGAAGAACGACAAATTTCTGATCGAAAAATTCCAGAACGCCGCAGACGATTCGACATCGTCATCCGATGGGGAACAGGAGGAAGCCCTCAAGGCCGAAGATCCCGCCGAGTCAGAAGCCACCGAGGAGGTAGATCCTATAGAAGAAGATGCCGAACCCGAGCTCCCCGAAGGCTCGGTTCAGGACCTGTTCCGGAGCCTGCGCGAAAAAGACTGGGCCTACACGTACCGCTTAATCCAGGCCTATCCTTCGCTGGCCCGCGCCACAGACTCCGAGGGCCGCCACGCCCTGCATTATCCCGCGGGCCGAGGCGCGCGGGGGATGCCGACCTCGAGCGTCCGGTGGGCTCACCGTCTAATCGAGCTGCTGTTGGCATCTGGTGTGGATGTAGACGCCCGCGACCACAAGGACAGGACGCCCCTCCATTACGCCGCTAGGGGCTCGGATACCGAGGTGGCCAATCTATTGGTGCGCTACGGCGCCAACGTCGACGCACAGACCAGCACGGGTTTGACGGCCCTGCACGAATCGACGCTCAGTGTGCAGGTTTCCGAAATCTTGATCGAGGCTGGCGCCGATGTTACGCTTGCGGACAATAGCGGGATAACGGCACTTCACATGGCCGCCCGGGCCGGCTATGCCGATACCGCCGAACTCTATTTGAAATCCGGCGCTGACGTCAACGCGACGACCCGGACCGGCGCCGCGCCGCTACACTGGGCCGCTGCACGGGAAGGATGGCGCGATTACACGCAGCTCATCGAGGTGTTGCTAAAGCACGGCGGAGACGTCTACGCCCGTGACGGCGTGGGCAGACTCCCCTTGCTGTTGGCCCGCGACGATTACGTAGTACGTCTGTTGGGCGAGCCGATCGGAAAACAGCTGACAGGAAGGTACTACGGCGGAATCCTTCCCGAAGGAATCGGTATGCAGATCTATTACCGCGCTGGAGCCTTTGTGCGTGTTCCTTCGAGGTGGGTGATCGCCCAATACCACGGGTATTGGGGCGAATAACCGATTTTACCTGCGCCATGGAATCGGCTTTGTCGGTAGAAGTTGAATACGGAGAATAGACGATGTCCGTTGGCAGATCAATTTGTATTGTGACCCTGATGTTCGTGGCGCTGGGTGCCGCCTGGGCCCTTCCGCGATTCGTCGCGGAAGACTCGTCGGACATCGCGGGACTTCGCGATGACAACCGGAAGCTCCACGCGGACCTACACCAGCGCGATCGAACCATTGAGCGGTTAAAAAACAAGATCGGCGCGTTGCAGGAGCAGAATCTGAACAGCGCCACGGAACTGAACGACGCTCTAAAGAAGCTGGCAGCCGTCGGCCCGCAGCCGCTGACCCCACAACAGAGAGAAGAAGAAGCTCAAAAACTTGCTGAAACGCTACGCGGAGCGGTCAAAGAGCAGGATACGGGCTCCGTGCTAAAGACGTACGAAAACTTGCTCGCCTTGGGCGAACCCGGTTTTCCACCGATGGTGGATCTACTGGTCCAAATGGAAACCGACCCGGATGCCCTCGGGTGGCTATCGGGCGACGGCAATCCGTTCCTCCATGCGAAAGAATCGTTGGACCTGATGCGTCAGGAGAACTTCCTACAGTTCCAGATGCATCTGCTTCGCAATTCCCGACTCTCCGTCCGGTTCCGAGCCGCGCAAGTTCGCAACATTCCCTTGGTGGCGGGGGCCGACACGACGGGACTCCTATTGGAAGCTCTGCACACTTCTAGCGAGGACGTCATCACGCAATCGCTCATCCGATTGCTCGGCATCATCAAAGCCGAACAAGCCGTTCCGGTCTTCGAGAGCTTACTTGTCGACCCATCAACCTCCTACGAAGTGACCGGGACCATCATCGAGGCCTTGGGCCAGATTGCCAACGTCTCCGCGGCTGCCTTGCTGGAGAGACAGACGCGCAACGCAAACCCGGACCTGAGCGGGGCCGCCAAGCGCGCTCTGGCGCGCGTTCAGAAAAATCTCGACCAAGCACCGAAGCCGAGCGAGTAGCACAAGAGCCATTTTCCGGCGAGATGTTTGACTGATCACCAAAGGTACCAATTTCACCTCGCTTCTCTCCCGCGCAAATAACCCAGCGAAAAAGCCCTTTCTTTTTGAACCTTCGATTTATGCGACTCTAGAGTTCATAGGAGAAAAATCCGGGACAATTTTTGGTATTAAACTGGATTTGGGGGCGGTGGGTTTTTGTGCGGAAAGAGGTTCTTAGCTACCGCTGTGGACGGAGAGGGTTGTTAATGGAGAGAGCGTTATGATTCTGTCACGGCACTACTTATGGCCGGGGCTTGTTTTCGCTTTTTGGCTTCCGCGATTGGATCAGGCACGAGATAAGGCGTGATCGCAATAAGCATCCCGTCCGGCAACTCGACGGCTACGGTTTCACCGGACTTCGTAATCAGGCGGGTCGCAACGCTTTCCCGTTTTATACCATCGAGCAGTTTTCCCGTAGTCTTGAGTTTCACTTTCTTCCCAAACCCGACGTCCAGGTTTAGGAGCAACTCGTTGGGGCCGTGCTCCTCGATCGTTAGGAGACACACAATCGATTCATCACGATATTGCCACCACGCTGTGTGCGTCAGATTTCGCCCGATCTGCGTCAAGATACGCGGTTCCTGCACGACTTCACAACCGAGCTTGTTTAGAGTTCTGCGCCAGTCTTTCTTCCCGACGTCTTGCTGCCAGTCGAGCGGCTTGCCTTCATCCTGTCGCGGAAACAGTACGTAGCGGACTTCAAGCATGACCTGTTTTGCGGGCTTGTCTGCCTCTGCGGGGTCTAAGGTGGTGGTCCATCCTGGAATGAGGTCCGTGTCGCTTGCTGTGATGGCGTACGCGGGAGGTCCACCCCCTGTTCCACAACCACCTCTTGACGGTTTGCTTGCGCAGCCCAGGAGAGTGCCAATAAGGAGTACCAACAGGAAGGAGACCAACAATGAAAGCCGATTGTTCATCTTACTTTTCTCCTGGGAAAGTTTGCGTTACGCTTGTTAACCGCCGCTGGCGTCGTCGCTGTGGACGGAGATGGCGAGGATGGGGTCGTGGGTCTCGCTTCTTTTCTTGTTGTCCGACTTGGTATCGGGGAGCGGGCGGTTGTGATAATCGGTGAACAAGGCTGTGGCGATGATGGGCAGGTCGCCAGCGGGGTAGCTGGACAGCTCGCCCAACTGACGGATGCCGAGTGGGTCGGCGAGGATGACGGCGTCGGTGGGATCGGTGCCGTCGAGTGTGGCGGCGATGTCCACGCCGCCGGCGCGAATGAGCGGGCGCTGAAGGCGGACGTAGCCGTTGATCTGATCGAGCGTGTGGGTGGGCACGGTCTGATAGCAGGTGACGTGCTGGCCCCGACCGGCGAGGGCCACGGCGGCGGCCAGGCCGAGGGAGACCAGGTTGTCGATGCGATTGCCCAACAACAGCGCAGGGCCTTCGTGGTTGAGGATCTTCTCTAAGCTGCCGGGCCAGAGGTTGAAGATCAACGGATCGGGCTCGTCGTCGCTGATGCGGTAGACTTCGAGGCATCGCCCGCCGCAGTCGGCGAAGTGGGACAGCCAGAAGGTGCCCAGGGTCTCGTGTGCGTAGAAGCCGGCGGTGCGCTGGCCTTGCGCTTTGAGAATCTTGGCGGTGGCGGTGAGCAGTTGCGTCATCTGCGCGGCGTTGACGCGCTCTTTGCCCACGGGCTTGAGGCCAGCGGGTGTGCGGGCGATCATCTTCCGGCCGGCGGAGACGATCATGCCGGAGACATCGAGCCCGATGAAGAACGCGAGCAGATCGCCCAGGGCGATGTTGCCGTCGTCTTGAACGGGCTGACTCATGGCTTGACGGTTGACGGCGCTGGAAAAAATGTCTTTCAGCGCGTTTTCCGGCGGAGCCTGCAGGTCGGTTGGCGCGGACTCGTCGAGGTCTTCGTCCATCTCCTTGGCGATGTCGAACAGGAGCGAGTCGGTGGGCATCTGGATGGTGTACTCACTGGTTAGTTGTTGGGAATCAAACTCGAAGGTGCCCTCTTTCCAGTGGAAGAATGTCTTGAGGACGCCGACGCCTTGGGACAGGTCGTCGCCGATGGCATTGACGATGGCGCCGTCCTCGAAGTAGATGAACCCACGCTCGGACTTCCCACGGAGGGTCAGCAGACCGCTCTTGCGGTTGGCGTTGAGGAACTGGACCAGGTCGAACAGCGCGACCTCGCTCAAGTTGCCCAGGATCACTTTCGTCGGGTTTGTGGAGTCGGACATGGGAACCTTCTCACTCTATTTTGTAGCCGCCGTTCTCTTGGCGGAGGGTGTACTGGCCTGGCCCGCGGACGGGCCTTGGCCATCGCGACCGTGCTTGAGCGGCGCGATTTTACCTTCGGCCTCTAGTTGCTGAACGAAGGACTCCATGGTGATCATGCCTTCCCGCCGGCCGGTTTGCATGGCCGAAGGGATTTGATGGGAGCGTCCTTCGCGGATATAAGAGGAAATTGCTCGGTTGACCTTGAGGATCTCCACTGCCGGGATGCGGCCGGGCCGGTCCTTGCGCTTGATGAGCTGCTGGGAGATGGTACCGACCAGTGTCTCGCTGAGCGTCGTTCGGATCTGCGCCTGCGCCTCATCGGGGAAGATGTCGATGATGCGGTCGATGGTCTGCGCGGCGGAGCGGGTGTGCAGGGTGCCGAAGACTAGCTGCCCGGTCTCCGCGGCGGTGACGGCCAGCCGCACGGTCTCCAGGTCGCGGATCTCGCCGACCAGAATGATATCCGGGTCTTCCCGTAGCGCGGCGCGCAGGCCGCTGAAAAACGAATCGGTGTGACGGCCAACTTCGCGCTGATTGACCAGAGACTCGCGATTGGCGTGGGTAAACTCGATGGGATCTTCGATGGTGATGATGTGTTTCTTCTGCGTGCGGTTGATCACGTCGATGATGGCGGCGAGCGTGGAAGACTTGCCGCAGCCGGTCGGGCCGGTCACCAGCACGAGCCCGCTGGGCACCTTGGTAAAGTCCAGCACCTCGTCGGGGAGGCCGAGTTGTTCGGTGGTGAAGATCTGGTTGGGGATGATGCGAAACACCGCGGCGATGCCGTCGCTCTGGAGGAAGACGTTGCAACGCAGGCGGCAGACGCCAGGCACTTCGTAGGCGAAGTCCACGTCTTTTTTCGCCTCGAAGACCTTTCGATCGTCTTCGGACATGATTTCGAACAGCAGCTTTCGGGCCGCCTCGTCGGTGATCGGCTCCATGTCCACGCGGACGATCTCGCCGTCCACGCGCAGGATCGGCGGCGCACCGGTTACCAGGTGCAGATCGGAGGCGCCTTTCTCCCGGACCACCTTGACTATGCCTTCCAGAGCCCGCATAGATACTCCTCTTATCACGGAACGACAAACGGGCAACACCAAGCCCCAACGCCTGATAGGGTTAACGCTTGAAGAGTGCTTACGAAAGGGAAATGAATCGATTTGGAGCGTGGAGAATCAACATCTATATATCGACCGTTCGGCCCCAATGCTTTAGAAACATTACCGGTCGTTTTGGCGATTGACAAAGATTGTCAGCCATCGTACGATCTCGGGCCAACGACTAATTCCGTCCAGGAGGGGTGCGATGTTCCAAGAGCTGTTCGACCTGCAAGCCAATCTCAACGCGCGCTGTGGCTTCGATGCCGAGCGCCTGCGCGAAGCCTTCGATCCTCAGACCGCCGGCGAGTGGATCAACAATTACCTCGCCGCCATGACCAACGAGCTAGAGGAATTGCGCGATTGCACCTACTGGAAGCACTGGTGCGCTGAAGCCGCCGAAGGCAAGCGCTTTCAACTCCATGACCTGCAAAACGCACGGGTGGAGGTCATCGACCTGCTGCATTTCTGGATCAGCCTGGCCCAATGCGTCGGTCTCAACGCCGACGACGTTGTCCGGCTCTACAAGCAGAAGCACGCTATCAACCACGCTCGGCAAGATACCCACTACACCATGGACGGCAAGACCGAAGACGACAACCGTACCGTACAACTCTAAACAGGAGATTCCGATATGTCTCTGCAAAACTCGACGATGTTGCCGCTAGGCACCCAAGCCCCCGACTTCCGTCTGCCCGATCCGACCGGGCAGATCGTCTCTCGCGATGACCTCAAAGGCGCCCCCGCGCTGCTCGTGATCTTTATGTGCAACCATTGCCCCTACGTCAAACATATCCGTTCCGGACTCGCGTCCATGACCAGCGAGTACCGCGAAAAGGGCATGGCCGTCGTGGGCATCAGCGCCAACGACGTGGACACGCACCCCGCCGACAGCCCGGCGAAGATGGCCGAAGAGGCCCGCTCGGCCGGCTACACCTTCCCGTACCTGTACGACGAGAGCCAAGAGATCGCCAAGGCCTACCGCGCCGCCTGCACGCCCGATTTCTTCCTGTTCGACGCGGACCAAAAGCTCGTCTACCGCGGTCAAATGGACGACTCCCGACCGGAGAACGGCCTTCCCGTCACCGGGTCCGATCTGCGCGCCGCCATGGACGCAATCCTGGCCGGGCAACCGATCGCGGCGGAGCAGAAGTCGAGCATCGGCTGCAACATCAAATGGAAGAGCGGCAACGCTCCGGATTACTTCGGAGGCTGAGGATGCGCCTGTATCTGATGCGCCACGGGGAAGCCAATTCTCCGAACAAAGATCCCCAGCGCGGCCTGAGCGCCCGCGGCGTGCGCGAAGTGGAAAAGGTCGCTGAGCGTCTCAGTGCCCACGCGCCGCGCGTGCAAGCCATCTGGCACAGCGGCAAGGCTCGTGCGGCCCAGACCGCGGAAATCATCGCCCGAACCGTTTCGGCTGAGCAAGGCGTGACCGCCCGGGCCGGACTGGCGCCCGACGACCCCATCGAGCCGATGCGGGAAGAAATGATCGCCGCGACGGACGACCTCATGTTGGTCGGGCACCTCCCGTTCTTGGGCAAGCTGGCCTCGGCGTTGGTGGCCGCAGACGAGTGGGCCGGCGTGGTGTCCTTTGGGCAAGCCACTTGCGCCTGTTTGGAACGTGACGAAAAGGGATCCTGGCGCGTGAATTGGGTCGCCACCCCAGATCTTCTTGGCTAAGAGGCGTCTTCGGCGTGGGGGCTACTGCCTCTCCAGATCATCCCCTGGACCGGATAAAACCCGAGTGCTTCGTAATACGCTCGCAAGTTTGTGTCGCAACACAGATCGATCATGTAGAACTTGTCCAGTCGTTCCAGCAGCCGGCTCACAAGCGTCTTGCCGATGTCCTGGTTACGATATTCCGGAATCACTTCCAACAGAGGAATGTAGCAGGAGAAGACGCCATCGCTGATGGCGTTGATAAAACCGACGATTCGATTCGTCTCTTCTTCCCGCGCGATTAGGGCCAGGTAACTGTTTGCGAGAATCTGATGATGCCTCTCCGGCGTCGGCGGCTGGGGCCAGTTCTCAAAGAAACCTTGCAGGTCCTGCGCGGCAACGTTGTTCGCGTCAAAGACTTCATAGAGAATCATGTGCTAGCCATCCAAGGCGCCGACCACCGAATCGGTCGGCAACGGCTCGGGGCGTTCGCAGGTGCTGGCGATCTCGATGTGTCGGCGCTGCTCGCCGGCGTCGTGGAAGCCTTGCATCACATCGAGCGCGTGGTAGGCGACCGCCCCGTTGGCGCGAAACGTGCGGCCAGAGCGAAGGGCGTCGGCCATGTCCGCCACGCCGATGGAGCGACAGCCGTCGGTGTAGCCGTGCGTCAATGGAACCTCGCGCCACGTTTTGTCTTTGGCCATGCGGATGCGGACCGGCCCGCCGAAGCCGTTGGGATCGGGCACACTCAAGGAACCTTCGGTGCCATGGATCTCGATGTAAGGCAATTCCGCGTGCCAGCAGTCGTAACTAACGACGATCGTTCCGAGCGCGCCGGACGCAAACTCCAGGCTCCCGGTGACGTGGGTGGGGACGTGGACGGGAAACCGCTTGCCCTTCTTTGGCTCCGACGTAATCGTCCGCTCTTCAAAGGTCTTGCGCGTCATGGCCGACACGCAAGCTACCGGCCCCAGCAGGGCGATCAGGGCCGTGACGTGATAGGGCCCCATATCCAACATGGGTCCCCCACCGGCCTCGTAATAAAATTCCGGGTCCGGGTGCCACGACTCGTGGCCGCGGCAGACCCAAAAGCCGTCGGTCGCCACCGGCTCGCCGATGGCCCCCGCGTTGATAAGTCCAATAGATGTTTGGATGCCACCACCCAGAAACGTGTCCGGTGCCGAACCGATCTGGAGTTCTTTGGCCTTGGCCGCTTCGACCAGTTGAAGCCCTTCTTCCTGATTGGTGCCCAGGGGCTTCTCACCGTAATAATGCTTTCCCGCTTCCAGGATCGCAAGACCCACCGGCACGTGCGCCTTGGGAGTCGTCAGGTTGACCACGATCTCAATCTGCGGATCGGCGAGCAGTTCCTCGACCGTGCAAGCAGTCGGCACGCCGTGTTTCTTGGCCATGGCGGTGGCCCGCGCCAGGTCCAGGTCCGCGCAGGCCACGATGTCCAGATTGTTAAACTGCTTTGCGTTGCTCAAATAGACCGAGCAGATGTTTCCGCATCCGATGATCCCGATCTTCGTCGGTGCCACCATGGCCCGTTGTCCCTTCCTGTCTCTAGTGTGTAAACCAACGCATGCCGGAGTGGATCATCACCATGCCGTATTGATCCGCCGCCGCGGTCACTTCATTATCCCGCATGGAACCGCCGGCCTGCAGTATCCATTGGACGCCGCTGCGGCTGGCCCGGTCAATGCTGTCGCGAAATGGAATGAAGGCGTCGGAACTCAGAACGACGTCGTCGAACCGCCCGATCCAGTCGGCCCGCTCATTGGCGGTCAGTGGTTTCGGTTCCTCGGTCAACCAGTCCGCAACGCCCTGCCGCTCCGCATGGGAGAGTTGGTCCCATAATAGAAACTGGTCGATCGCGTTGGTCTTCTCCGGTCGGCCCAGGCCGTCCTTGAACTTCAGATCGCCCACACGCGGATGCTGCTGGAGGAACCACTTGTCCGCCTTGTCGCAGGCCAGCCGCGTGCAATGCACTCGCGACTGCTGACCGGCCCCCATGCCAATGACCTGGCCATCGTAGGCGAGCGCCACGGAGTTGGACTGCGCGTATTTCAGCGCGATGGTCGCCACCATCAACGTCTGCACCGCGTCGCTGGGCAGATCATTTTTCGCGGACACCACGTTGGTGAGAAGGCTCGGCCCGATGGTGGCCGCGTTGCGCGTCTGCTCCAGGGTCAAGCCGAACACGTCGCGCCGTTCCATTTCCGGCGGGTCGTAGTTCGGATTGATTTGGAGTACCAAGTAGTTGCCCTTCTTCTTCGCTTTGAGCAGTTCCAAGGCCTCCGGTTCGTAGCCCGGCGCAATGATCCCGTCGGACACTTCGCGCCGCAGAAGTTTCGCCAGCGAGACGTCCACCGTCTCGCTCACCGCCGCCACGTCGCCGAAAGACGCCATCCGGTCGCCGCCCCGCGCACGGGCGTAGGCCAGCGCCACCGGCGACAACTCCTCGTCCGGAATCCATTGGGACGCGCGAAAGGCGTCGGTAATCGGCTTGGCCACCGCCGCGCCGGCCGGACTGACGTGCTTGAAGGACGCCGCCCCCGGCAGACCCGTCGCTTGGGCCAGTTCCCGCGCCAAGGGCCAGGCGCCCAGGGCGTCCAAGATATTGATGGCGCTGGCACCCCCGTTGAGCACCGTCAGCGGCGACGCACCGCTCTCCGGCATCAGGCGGGCAAAGGCCTGATGCGGGTTGCAACCGTAACGCAGTCGTATGTCCATTCTCTCGATTCCCTCGCTCCATTTGTGCGTGACAGCGGATAATAGCAGGAACGTTGGTTCTATGTCAATTGGAGGATCTTGGCGGCGCACAGCGTGCGCACGGATAGGTTCGAGGCGGTCGCTTGGGCTCGTGGTTACAGGCTGTTGAGCCAGACGACGACGTTTCCGTCCAGGTTCGGTTGGGCCGTGACCTCTTTGAGGGCGGCACGGAAGGCCTGCCAGACGTCGCCGCCGAGTTGGCGGGCGGCGAGGGCCGCGAGTACGACGCCATCGTTTCCCTGCGCAGCGGCACGGATCGGTTGCAAAGGTTCCGGTCCTTGAACAGAGATACCGCGACCGAGCAGGATGCCGGCAAGATAGGTGTCGCCACCCTTCAGTGTCTCCATCTGCTTACTCGCGGTTTCGAAGAACGCCTTCGTCTCTTCCGCCGTCGTCAGCTTCAGGGCCAACGCATTCTGGTGCGCCTGCGAAGCATACAGGGCGATCTGTAGTGCGTTGGGGTTGGCGGGGTTCTTCTCCAGCGCGTCGAGTGCGGAGCCCAGATCAGACTTGGCCGTCGCGTAGGCGGTGGCGGCGAGCGTCTTGAGTTCCGCGGCGCTGCGCGGCTGGCGCGCGGCCTGGGTGATGGCCCACAGAGAGCGGATGGCGACGGGTGAGGCGGCGAATTTTTTGGCGGACTCCGAGCGCCAGGCCACGGAAAGCTCGGTTAGCATTTCCGGATCCATGGCGCCGGTGCGGGAGCCGGCGAGGAGGTTCCAGGTGTTGCGATGCATCGCTGTCAGGGTCTCCAGTGCCGCGTCGCGATCGATCTGTTTTGCCATGGCCTCCACGCGGGCGGGCCAGCGGACGGTGGTTTTCGCCTGCAACTCCTGCATCTGTTTGACCTGCGCCGGCAGCATCGGTTCGCAACACGCGATCGCCGCATCTGGCTTTCCCGTCCGCAGCGCCGTAAGGAGGGTGTCAACCCGCTTGTGCGCGTCGGGCCCGCCGTAGACGAGGATCTGGCCGGGGACGTACCATTGCGCCGTGTCGGCCGCGAGACGGACAGCGTCCAGGAAGCCGACGTACTCGGCGACTTCGGATTCAACGCGTTTTTGGTAATACTGCTGATACAGCTTCAGAGCCTCGCCGCGGGATTTCTCGAGGGCTTCTGCATCCTTGGCCTCGCGCGCCTTCTTGAACGCTTCGAGCGCGACTTCGACTGCCTTGGCCTCCCGGGTCAATGGGGCGTCCAGTTCCTTCCCTTCCGGTGCGGCGAGGGCGGAGACGTCGTAGACCCAGCCGGACGCTCCGGGCATACGGCGGGTGGTGCCGACGGTGACGCCTTTGTCTGAGACGGACCAAGTCAGCTTCATGGGCGTCAGGAGCCATTCCAGCGCCTGGGCCGCGGTCGCGCCGCGCAGGTCGAGGTAGGTGACGCGTAGGGACTTGACGTTCAACAGCTTCGCCGCGTCGCTCTCGGAACCGGCCCGGCGGGTGATGTTGAGCTTGGCACTCTTTGCGATGGCCTTGAGCGCGTCGTCCAAGGACAGGTCGCGCAATTCCAGATCCAGCTTGTTCGCCAACGCCGGCAGCGCTTTGACGTGCTTGGCCACAATTGCGGTACGTAGATACTGAATCGCCGGCAGCGCGCGGGCGGCCACGCCGGATCGCCCGCCGTTGGAGGCATCGAGCAGGAAGGCGTATTGGAAACGGCGCGCGGCTTCTTCCAAGTTCCCCGCTTTGGCGTACTCCTCGGCCAGAACCGCGTGCCGCAGAGCGGGATTCGCCTTCAACTGATCGAGTAAGCTCTTGATTTGCTTGTGAGCCTTCTCGGAGTGTACCACAGTCAAGGCGTCCTTGTCGGCAGCCCAATGGCCGATATCGTCTCCCGGATCCTGCGCATCTGAACCGCCGCTCCAGACGTCCCAGGTTTCTGGTTCGACACTGGAAGTGATCACATTCTTGAGTGCGGCGTAATCTTCAGCCGATGCTCCAATATCGGACAACTTATACTTGTGCTTGACCGGGGCGTCAGTCTTTTCTCCGGTTTTGACGCCACCATCCTCGTCACCGACCGTTGGCATCTTCAGTTCTCTGCCCTTTCCTTCGCCCTGTTCTTCGCCGGACAGTTTTATTTTTCCTTGCGACTTTTCAGCTTCAGGAGCCACCGAATTCGCCGGCTCCGCGGGCACGAACTTCGTCGTCGTTGTTACGCTGTCCTCCGGGCCCGTGACTTCGGTTTTTGTCACAGGCTTGAACTTCTTCTTCTGCTCCGGAGTATTTTTATTCGGACTCGCAGGAGGCAAGGCTTCAGCAATCTTAGCGGTGACGCCGACGATGTCCTTCTCTGGCGTATCATTCTTTTTGCTAGCACCACTTTCGAGCAGCCGTCGGACGAGTTCGAATTGGTCCGGCTTGGCGGCCATCGTGTGCTGAGGAGTCCGTGCCATTGCCTTTTCACTCTCGCCTTCTCGATCATATTTTGGAGCGCTGAGGTAACCCAACGCCTTCAAGGCTCCGAGTTTATCGATCTCGTCGCGGCTTCCTTCATTCGACAACGCACGTGTTTTTTGTAAGGAATAATTAAGATCGGTGGTGGGGATATCGCCGAGGATTTCTACAACGCCAGATCCCTTCTCTTCGAAGCTCAATTTGAAATCTAAAC
The DNA here is from genome assembly GCA_029260815.1 of Planctomycetota bacterium. Taxonomy (GTDB): domain Bacteria; phylum Planctomycetota; class B129-G9; order JAJDCN01; family JAJDCN01; genus JAJDCN01. The sequence goes on along the minus strand of JAJDCN010000308.1, from coordinate 14,025 downwards.
CGCCACTGGTCTGTGCGGAAGGCCGGTTAAGCTGCCATCCTCGCTTGCCGTGAGCTTCTTGAATAATGGCCCTTCCTTCCCGTATCCGGTTCAGCTCCGTCCAGCGTTCCGGAGAGGTCCCGAAGGAAATATTGTCCGAGTATGGGGTTGCTTTGTCGTAAAGGCTCTTAAAATTGTCCTTCCATTCTCGCGAACGCCTAAACCAACTTGCCTGCGTCTTGAGCTTGGCCTCGGAGCCTTCGGCGCGGGCGGCCGCTATCTCTGCGTCGGTGTATTCAGGACTAAAACGTTCGACCTGTTCATCAGGCGCCCCACTCCAGACATCATAGGATCTTTTGGCAAATCCGGGGCCCATATTGATCTGCTCTAAACGCCCAAAGTATCCGCTGTCTCGACCGCCAAAGCCTCCATTGATCTCGTGCTCGAAGACAGGGTCTGCAATGCCAAAGTTCGTCATGCCAAACATGCGCTTATCAGAGGAAAGTCCGCCGCCTACAAACAGCTTTCCGTTTGGTACCCTAACTATGCGATTTCCGTCGTCTCGGGCTTCACCACCAAAGATGCCTTCGTAGCGGACGCCTTCGGGCAGCGGGATGGGGATGGCGATTTGGCGCGGCGGACGGACGGGCTCGTCCATCATGTCGTCCAGGCTCTTTTCATCTACGGCGACGAAGCTGGTGTATTGGCTCATCAACTTATGGTCCAAGGCGACCCGCGTGACCTCGGCGGCCACTTTCGGATTGTTCGCGTATAAGTCGTCGGACATGAGCGACTCGATCTTCTTTCGGGCCCACACCGGCGACAGCACGTCGTGCTTGGCCGCGACCTCCGGGAGCGAGACGTCGACGGTAAAGGACACCGGCTTGCCCTCGGCAACGCCACTGATCTTGATCTGCGATTGCGCGCCGCCTTCGTAGCGGCCAAAGACGACCACCGGTCGCCCGGCCCACAGCTCCGGGATCCGGCGCGGGTAGGTCTCGAACACGGGCAGCTCGTTCCAATCGATCTCAAGCTTGGCCAATTGCGCGCGGTGGATCCGCTCGACGATCTCCTCCACCAACGCGGTCGGGTCCTGATTGAGCGCCAGGTCCTTGCCCATGCCGCCGCCCTGCTTGGCGACGCCGTCAATGAGGTGCCGGTTCGGCGAAGACCCGATGCCGATGGCCCAGAAGCGGATCTGATCGCCGGCGCGCGTGCCGACCTCTTTGATGATCTCCGGCTCGTTGCCGATGTAGCCGTCAGTGAGCATGACGACGATGCGCGCCCGGTCGGGGTCGACCGGCTCGTTGAGGGTCATCTTGACGCCTTCGAGCATGTTCGTGCCACCACCTGCGGCCCGGCTTTGGGTGAAGTTGAGCGCCTTGGTCAAGGTCTCGTCGTTGATGGGAACCGGTTTTTCAAACAGCTTGCTTGCGCTCCCCGCGAAGGTGATCACCTGCATCGTGTCGTCCTTCTTGGAACGCTCGAGAAACTTCTTGAGCGCCTCCTTGACCTTGGCAGTGGGCTTGCCGCTCATGGAACCGGAGACATCAATGAGGAAGACCATCTCCCGCGGCGGGGCCTTGGCCATGGCTTCGTCGATCTTCGGCTGGACCATGAGCATGAAGTGGCCGCCGGCCTCGGGCGTGAAGTGACTCAGCACGGCGATCTCCGGCTTTTCTCCCAATACGTTGTAGCGCAGGACAAAGTCTTTGTTCGGCATGGCATCCGCCGGCGACAGGGCCACCGACGCGCGACTCTTCCCGTCGCGCTCCAGCTTGACCTTGTGCGAGTCGATCTTCAGATCGCGGATCGGGACCCCGGCGTCGAGAGCGACGGCCAGGGAGATGTCGTGTCCATTGCGCTGGCCGGGCTTGAGCACCGGCGGCGTGATGCGCGCCGCGTCCGGCACGCGGGGCGAGTGACCGCTCTGGGACATGCCCGGGTTGTAGCGAGGCCCGACGACCATGGGGAAGTGGAAGGTGTACACGCCCATGTCGTATTCGAGCACGTCTACGTAGGAGATCTCGATATTCACCGGCTTGCCCGGACGGATGTTGCCGACCATCTGCGTGAAGATATTGGGCCGCTCCTGGTCAAGCAGGGCCGCGGTGGCGCCTTGCTTGATCGCCTTGTCGTAGATCTGGCGCGCTACCTCACGGCGTTTGATGATGCCAACGACGCGGCGATCCCCCACCACCAGGTTCATGGCGTCCACAGCGGCCTTGTGGGGAAGCGGGAAGACGTAGGTGGCCTCGATGTTTTCCTTGAACGGGTTGGCAAAGGTCTGGGTGACCGTGACCCGGCTGATGAAGCCGGAGATGGAGGCCTGGACGTCGGTGTGGGTGAGCGGGCACTCCACGACTTCGCCGTCGTCCTTAAGCACGCGCAGGGCGCCCCGGGTAATATCGGTGTTCAGGGAGGCGAGCTGGGTGGCAGCGATTTTCGGGTCGTCGCTCCAAGCGCCCACCGTTCGAGCCTTGGGTTGTTTCGCGGGCTGTTGGGGCACCGTCGGGTTCGCCAGCGCGGGAAGCAGCGGCGCCGTAGCGGGCGGCGTAGCTTCTGGAGCCACCGTGGTTGTGTTGCCGAAGGAGAATGCTAGGTCTTCGTCCGAGGCGTCGGCCGGCTGCTGTCCTTCGCCGGACGCATAGCCAAGCTGTGCGAGATGGCGCCGGGTCTCTTCGCTTTGAATATTGTCTGGAGCCGGATTGTCTGCAATGAGCGGGGCGGCCGGCTTGTCCGTGCCCGTGGGCGGCATGTTCAGGTTCGTATAAACCAAGGAAAGAGCCACAAACAGGACCGCCGCAATGGACGCGGCCAGCGCGCGAGGAAGCCAGAAGGAACGGCGTCGCGGGGCGGCCGTTGCCAGCGCGGCGCGGGTGAGGTCGCGCGTGGGCGCAATGTCTTCGCCATCGGTTTCGGCGTATGCGACGACCAGTTGTTCATAGGCAGCGATCCTTTGCGCGCAATCCTCGCAGGACTCTATATGTTCGGCGACGGCGCCCGCCTGATCGATCGGCAACTCATTATCGAAATAGGCGGAGAGAATCTCGTCGGTGACTTCGTTATGCTTCATGGCTGGTTCCTCGGAAGTAACCCAGGGCGGTCGCTAGGGTATCTCGTGCTCGGCACAAAGTGGATCGGACGTTGCCAACGGTCATATCCATCGCCTCGGCGATCTGGGCGTAGGACAGGTGTTCGGCGGTGCGCAGCAAAAAGGCCATGCGGTATTTGGGCGACAGTTCGGCGAGGGCCACTTGCAGCCGCTCGGCCTGCTCCGCCGCGATCGCCTCTTCGCTGGGCTCGTGGGTAGGAGCGGTCAGTTCCAGATCTTCCAATGCGGTCCGGGGCGGCTCATTCACCTGCTTTCTCCTGATCGATAAACAGACGTTGGCGGTGATCCGATAGGCCCAGGTGGTCACGGAGCTGTGTCCGTTGAAGCTCCCGATGCCATGGACAACCCGCATCAGGACCTCCTGGGTCGCGTCTTCGGCGGTCTCCCGGTGCCCGGTGAACCGGTAGGCGATCCGATAGACGGGGGCCTGCAGCTCGGTCAGGAGCTGGCCCAGGCTGTCCGGGTCGCCCGGCCGGTAGACCGGCGGGTCAGGAAGTGGAAGATCTTCGGTTTTCATTTCCTGTCTTCTTAGACGCAGATGGCGGGCAAGTGTTGCAAAAAAAATTATACACGCCCCGTATTGTCTTGAAAAGGCTCTCTGGTGGGGTTAAAAATTGGTTTTGCAGAGATTTGTCGGAACTTTTTACCTTCCGGCACGTCTAATCGGGTAAGTGGCTGTCTGTTCTGACCGTCGGGCCGCCGCACAGTGGCGTTGGGACATTCTCTCACAGCCTTGGAGGCCAGATCTTATGTACCGCAACTGCTTTAACTCCCCCATAACTTTTTTTCTGATCCTGTTGGTCGGTCTGTTCAGCCTGACCCAGAGCCCTTCGGTGGCTCGGGCCGAGGAGGCGGAAGAACCCGCTCGCACGATCTACATCCCTTACGAAGAACTGGAAAAGGTCTTCGCCAAGAAGGGCGAGGGGGTTTTCCTGCCCTGGGCCGAATTTCAAAGGCTGTGGAACGCCGCGCAAAAGGGCGCGCCTGTGCCCATCAAGCCGGTCAAGCCGCCTGTGCCCTACGCTATCACGGCGGGCAGCTACGTGGGTGTCGCAAAGGACAAGGTCGTAACCTTTGAGGTGACCTACGACGTGGAGGTCTTCGGCGAACAGTGGTCGCAAGTCCCCCTGCCGCTGATGGGTGTGGCGATTACCGAGAAATGGAAGATTGCCGGGCCGGACGCGGAGAAGGCAACGATCATCACCGGCAACCCGGGCTACACGCTGTTGGCCCCGGCCAAGGGAAAATACACGGTCACGCTCCACTTCGTGGCGCCGGTCAGCACGGCGCCGGGCAAACGCGCATTCACGTTCCATTGCCCCAAGTCCCCGGTCTCCCGGCTGGAGCTGCGCATCCCGGACCCGGAGGCAAAGGTCGCAGTCCAGCCGAATTTGGCAGTCAGTTCCACGGTGGAGGACGACACAACGCGCGTACTGGCCTTCGTGGGCGCGACGAATATGGTGAACGTGCAATGGGAGCCCAAACCGGTGGAGGACGTGGTCCGCGAGGCGGTCTACTTTGCGGAGCGGTACGACCGGTTTGGCCTGGAGGAAGGGCAGTTGCGGATCGATGCGGCGTTTCGATTGGCCATCCCCCAAGGCAAGCTGGATAAGATTCACGTGCGGATCCCAGAGGGGCTGCAACTCGTGTCGCTCCCCACGGAACATATCAAAGGGTGGGAACAGGGTCCTGCGCAGATCGGCGGGGTCGACTACCCGCACGTTCTGACGCTCAATCTGGTCGAGCCACTGGGTCAGGGTTACAACTTCAACATCGGCGGCGTTCTCGATATGGCCGAGGAGCTGGACGCGCTGACGCTGCCGGATATTTTCGTCATCGGGGCGGAGCGAGAAACCGGCTTCATTACGATCACCAACCATGCGCGGTTGCTCATCAAGCTCAAGTCCAAATCCGGCGTGGCCCAGGTCAGTCCGAAGGAAGTCACCCCCCAAGCCGGGCGCTTCAGTTTCCAACCTTCGCATCCACCCGTGTTTGCATTCAAATACTTCAAGCATCCCACGGCGATCACCCTGGGTCTGGAACGCGTGCACGCCAAGATCACCGCGACCAACGGTTACCTGGTTTGGGCGGACGTGGACAAGCTGGTGATCCATCAAAGCCTGGCGCTCAACGTACAAAAGGTCGGTACGTTCCGGTTCCGCGTGTTGGTGCCGGCGGGTGTGCAATTTAAAGAGATTACAAATAACCGCGCCGCCATCGATGGCAATCCGGTCGTCAAGGCGGTCGAGAACGGTTCGGAGATCACCTTCGTGACGCGGCAGAAAATCACGCATACGGATCCGCAGCAGACGTTTAACATCCAGGTCCGCTACGAGGCACCCTTCGGTCTGGAAGACGCCGAGCCCGCCTTTGACCTGCCGATCCTGCGCGTTGCGGACGTCCACCGGGAGAAGGGGTACATCGGCGTGGGCTCGGCCCCGGCACTGCGTCTGATGGCGCAGGAAGACTCCATCGCCGGGCTGGAACCGGCCGCTGTCAACCGCGGGCGCATTCCCCAGTCGGCGCCCGGAGCAACCTTTGCCTACGTCTACGACCTGCTGGAGACCACGCAACAGCGACCCGCGGGACGCATTGGTGTGACGCAAAAAAGCTCGCGCACCACGGCACAAGTGGCCACGAGCGTAACGGTGACGAAGAATCAATACATGCTGTTCTCCACGCTTTCCTATACCACGCAGTTCGCGCCGGCCCGGGAATTCTTCTTCGCCGTGCCGGCGGAGATCCCGGAAGAGTCGGTGGAGATCAAAGTCGACAGCGACGCATTCGTCACAAAGATTTCCGAGGAAGGTGGCTACCGGGTCCACAAGGTGACGAAACAAACGCCCCTGCTGGGAACGACTCGCGTGACGGTTGCGTATACCCATCGCTTCGAAGAGGCGGGCCTGGAGCAAGGATTGACCGTGAGCGTGCCGGACGTAAAGGCGCACACGGTCTACCACCAAACCCGCCACCTGGCCGTCCAAAAAGATCCCCATGTGGAGGTGGACATTCAAGACGCCGAAGGGTTGGAGCAGATCGACGTCACGGAGTTGTCCTCCATCTCTTCCCTGGCCGGAAAGAAGACGGACCTGGCCTTCCGCTACACGGCACACGACAAGCCGTCCACACTTACACTGGGCGCCCGACGCTACCAATACGAGAAGCCGAGCGAACTGTTGATAACCGGCGTCCGCGCGGTCACCACGGTCTCCAACGACACGAGCGCCCGCACACAGGTAACCTATCAACTGAAGAACAAAACGCACCAATACCTTCCCATCGCGCTGCCGTCCGGAGCCAAGCTGTTGGAGCTGAAGGTCAACGGCCAAGAGGGCCAGGCCGTCAAAGGCGACGGCCCAGTCACCCACCAGATCAAACTGCCGCCCGGTCAAACCGATGTCGTCACCATCGTCCTGACCTATCAGCACAGCTTGTCGGACACGGACGAGATGCCTGCATTCGGTACGCTGGAGGCGGCCCTGCCGAATCTCCGCGGCTTGCCTGCAAGCGAGGCTGTCTGGGAGCTGTACCTCCCACAGCCAATGCACTACTACGACGTCGCCGGAAACTTTAAGGTGCAAGCGGGCGAAAGCGATCTTTCCGGCGCCGCGCAACGGGCCTACGTAGGCCTGTTCGGGACCTTCGTCGATCTGTCCACCGGAACGAAAGCGGCCGCCGACAAGACCGGCGGTGCCGAAGAATCCTACCGGAAACTGACCGTGACCCGGACCCTGGGCGGAGACGGAAGCGCGATGATCTCTTTCGCTTCTCCCGACGTTCTACTCATCTTCTTCCTTGTCGGGTTCATCCTCTTTGCCGCGATCGGATTTGCACTGACCCGCTTCGGAAAATCCCACTGGGTCGCCTACGCGCTGACCGTCGGTCTGGCCGCCGTGGCCATGGCGGCAATGGCGCCGCTGACACTCTTCGCCGCCGCCGCCGGTGCCTTTGACGCTGCCGCAATCGTTGCGCTGGTCGGACTGGCCCGCTGGTTAATTACCGGGCTGCTGGCCGAGGCCATGGGTTTAGCCGAAAAGAGGCGTCCCACGCCAGCCGCGGATGTATCCGTGGGAGGGCTTGACGATGAGTAAGCGTTTCGGCCCTATCGGGTTGGCCGCCGCGTTTCTTGCGGCGCTGATCCTTGTCGTAGTCGCTCCCGCGCGGGAATCGGCGGCTCGTCCCCAGTACGCTCAGCAGCACAACCTGCAGTGCGCCAGTTGTCACACCCAAACCGCGCCGGTGAAACTTACGGCGTTCGGCCTCGCATTTCAGCGCAATGGGCACCGCATTCCCGACGGCCTCCAACCGCCTCGGGGCACCGAAAAGGTCGAAGCTGATCATCGGTTGGTCCTCGTACCACGGGAAGATATTGAGGTCCTGTTCGCCAAGGGACGCCCGGGCCTGTTCAAGATGGCCTACACTGATTTCCTAAACCTCCTCGCGCGCGCCGCGGAAAAATCTTCCGCTGTGCCGCCAACCCCGGTCATTCCCGGACGCGACTACGTGATTACCCGCGCCAATTACACCCTTACTCACGCAAGCCCCCAGAGCAGTCAGGTGGAAGGCACCGCAACGTTCGAGATCCTTTCCACCACCGATCAAGAGACCCTCTGTGCCATCGGCCTGCGCCAGGTCAGCGTCGCCTCGGCCACCCTGGATGGCGAAGACGCGCTTATTGTCGCACGCGGGGGAATTCCCCACGTGCGCCTCGCGCGGGCGGGAACACACACGCTCAAGATCGCTTTTGCCATCAAGACGCCCGAGCGGAAAAACACACGATCGGTTGTGCTGGACCTGGCACCGGCGACCGCCGGCGGACTGATCTTTACCGCGGGCGGCGAGGCCAAAGTCACAACGAGAAACGTGGTGGTCATACAGACAGAATCGGACAAAGCGGGCGGCACCGTCACAAAGATGGCCTTGACGAAAGGCAACAAGGTCGTGCTCACGTGGGAGTATGCCAAGAAAAAGGAACGCCTCGACCAACGGGTTGCGATCCGCGAATCCACCTTGTACGTGGGTCAGAAAGAAGGCTTGTCGGTCACCGCTCAGTTTTCCACCGCCGGACTCGCCAGTCCGGTACGGAGCCTTACGATCAACGCGCCGGAGTCTCTATCGGTGTCGGATATCACCGGCAATGGAGCCAAGCCGAGACTGTGGAAACAGGACGGCGACAAGATTACCGTCTATTTCTCGCCGCCGGTCGGTCCGCGCTTTACCCTGAAACTGACCGGACAGTTACGAAACGAAAAGGGCGTCTATGACATTCCCAACCTGAAGATCGCCGCGATCGAAACCGAAAACGGACCGGCCACCATCGAACGCCAGAGCGGTGTGGTCAGCCTGGCCAAGGCCGAAGGACTGAAGATCGCGTTTTCCAGCGAACAGAACCTGACCCGGACCAATGTTTCCCGAGGATCGGAAAAAACCTTCGCCCAGCGTGGAGCCAACCGAATCGGGCGAAGTTATCTGTATTGGCGTCTGCCCTTCGCGTTAAAGGCGGCGTTTTCGGCGGTGGAACCCAAACCGACCGCCCGGGTCACCTATCGACTCTACAACACGGACCACCGCCTGCACCTCTCGGCGCAAATCAGCTACATCGACGAAGAGAGCGACACCTTCCGCGTGACCGCATCCCTACCGGCGGACTGGGAAATCGTCTCGGTCGCCGCACGAGAGCCCGACGGACGGCAAGTGGATTGGGAGCAAACCGTCCGCGACGGCCGACGGATCCTGACCGTTCCCCTGCGACACAAGATTCCCCGCAGGCAGACCTACGCTTTGCACTTTGCCGCACGGCGCTCCCTGACCGGCTGGAGCGGAGATGACGCTTGGACGAGCGAGCCGACCAAGACGCTGTCCCTTCCGGAGATCCACGCCCAAGACGTTGTGACCGAAACGGGCGAAATTGCCGTCGACTTAAAATCATCGCTGCAGGTCGTACCCGAGGCACTCGAAAGCCTGGAGACCGCGCCGACCGCCGCGCTGAGCGACCGGGCTTTCATCAAAAGCGATCGGGGCATCGGGTTCCGTTACGAAGGCGACGCATACGAAGCCACGCTCAAGGTCTCGCGCAAAGAGCCCCAGGTCACTGTGGAAACGTTCAATACCGTCTCCACCAACACCCAACTCGTCACCACCCATGCGACCGTGCTGTACGATATCAAGAACCGCAAGATCCGGCGCCTGTTCCTGAAGCTGCCGCCGGAATCCGGCCAGCAGGTCAACATCCAGGGCCATCGCAAGACGGAAAAAGGCTTCGCTTCTATTAAGTTCGCCGGGCAGCCGACAATCGTCTCCGAAGCGGAAGATGCCAATATCTGGCAGGTCAAACTCGAACAGCCGGCGGAAGGTTTGGTAAGTCTTCTGGTCGACTTCAAGGTCGACATCGGCACGGAAAAGAAGCGCTTTGCGGCGCCCGTCGTGTCGGTGCCGTTGCAGCCGCCGACCGAACAGGCTGGAGCCGTGGAGGTCCTGTCCATCTCCGGCAAGGTCACTCTGGAAGCGGGCGACTACACCGAGACCGTGCCGCACCCGGAAGGTCTGCATCGCATCGCCTTGAGCGAAGCCAAAAGTCTTTACGATCAGCCCCAGTTTCCGATCTACACGCCTCGCAACCCGATCCTGTTCGCCTACGCGCACGTGTCGGATCAGTACAAGCTGGACATCGAGATCCAGCGTCATGAGGACCTCGCGGTCCCAGAGGCGATTGTCCAGCACGCGCGTCTACAAACCAACGTGACCGCCTCGGGAAAGGCAAACACCCGCGCCGTCTATCGTATTCTCGGCCGGGCCAAACAATTTCTCACCGTTGCGGCGCCGAGCGGTTTTGAGCTGTGGTCGGCGACGGTAAATGAGCAACCGACCAAGGTGAACCGCACCGCAGACGGCCGCCTGCTGATTCCGCTACGAAAAACTGAAGTCGGACAAGCGGAAGCGATGGTCGTGCTCCAATTCTCCCACACGCTAGAGGCCCTGTCCGCTTCGGGCACCCTGACCGCCCGGGCACCGCAAATCGACATCATGGTCAACCGCCTGACCTGGCAGATGAACCTGCCTGAAACGTACCGCTACACCAGCTTCAGCGGCAACACAAACGTCCCGGCCATCGACAGACCGAAGTTGGCAGTAGAAAGCCTGTTGAGCAGCCTTTCGCTTGACGTGCCCTTCGGCGGCGAAAAACGGGAAGATACTGCAACCGCGCCGCCTGCTGGGGCAAGCGAAAAGCCCGATGAGAAACTCAGCCAGTTTGGTTATGCAGCGGACCGCCAGGAGCCTCCCGTGTTACCCTCAGCCGAGGAGTCCACACGCGTGAATGTGGAAGCTGAGAGACCTGATAATCTAGAACGGGTATATCAATCCGGTGAGCCGGGCAAGAAGGCGCCGATTGGAGGCTCCGTCCAGCCGCATGTGCTGGGCCAGTTCACGTCCCACGGTGCTGCCTTCCATTTCGATCGGGTCGGCGATCCGGCTTCCGGCGAACCGCCGACGCTTGAAATCGCCTACGCGAAAGACCGACCCATGAACCGGCTTACAGTCCTGGCGGGCGTGCTGACCTTCGCGGTTGGCTGCGCCCTGCGCCGGGCGCGGGTCCACGCACTTGCGTTCGCACTGATCGCCTGCACACTCTTTTCGATCCTGCCCGGCCTGATCGGCGAAGCGTATACCGCGGTTTGCAATAGCGGATTCCACTGGGCCCTCTACTACCTGGCCGCCATGGCCGCCTACGCACTGGTCCGGTCTTTGGGCCGGGGTGCGAAGCCCGCCGCGACTGCGGCGATGCTCCTGATCGTCCTGATCCCGGTGGTTGCGATGAACGCCCAGGCCGGTCCGGTACCCGGAGTGGGCAAGGAGGAATTGGAAATCTACGTCCCCTACGACCCCACCGTCGAACCGGAAGACGTCAACGTTGACCAAGTTTACGTTCCATATAACGAATACATGCGGCTGTGGCAGATCGCCCACCCGAATCAACCGCAAACGGCGCCGAAAGTCCCTTACGGCATCTCCAACGCCGACTATCGGATCGCCTTCGGGGCCAAGACGGTCACGGTCCACGCCACCTACAAGCTCTACGTATTCCAGGATAAAGAGACCTCGGTCGGCCTGGCCTTTGGCGGCGCCGCGCTGGAAGCGGCCACGCTCAACGGAAATGCCGCCACGCTTTCCGAGAAGGGCGGCCAGACCAGCGTTGTCGTCCACGAAAAGGGAACCTACGAATTGGCGCTGCGCCTGAGCGTGCCCTATGGACAGAAGGCCCAATCCGGCAGCTTCCGGCTGGCCATCCCCGCGGTCCCCGCCTCCCGCGCCGAGATCGCACTGCCCCACCCGGATTCGGTGCTGACCGTCTCCTCCGCGCGCGGCGGACAACGCACGGAGGCGGGTAAAGTTATTGCCGCGCTCGGCGCCACCGCCAGCCTCGACGTACAATGGAAACCCAAAACGGGCACCGGCCGCGGAGCCACACTGCGCTATACCGCATGGAGTAACACCGATCTGCATATCGGCTTGGACCGCACCCGCGTGCATCAAAACGTCAGTTACACGATCCGCGGTGGGACCTTGGACCGCATGGAGCTGGCTGTCCCGCGAGGCCTTGCCATCCGGTCCGTCAACGGAGCGGACATCAAGGAGTGGAACGACGTGGAGGAAGCGGGCGTCGAAGCCGGATTCAAGAAAGTCACCGTGATCCTCGCCAAGCCGGCAGCCAAGGCCTACGCGCTAACGATCGTCGGAGAGGTCGGCCGGGAAGGTCCCGAAGGCCTCGCCACACTGCCGGCCATTCGACCGCTGGGAACGGTCCGCGAGACGGGTCGGGTTAATGTCTATGCCGACGCGCTGGTGACGGCAACTGTGAACAAAATGGAAGGACTGCGCCGGGAAAACATCACGGGACGTCGGGTCACATTTGACACGACACAAGCCTACACACCCCGCTACAGCTTCCTTTACTCCAAGCGCCCGATCACGCTGGAGATGAAGACGGCCTTTGTCCGGCCGAAGGTCACTGCCACCGTCGGCACACACTTGACTGTGGAGGACGACGAGCTGGTGGGCGAGACGCTGGTCACGTTCCAAGCGAGCCAAGGCGGACCGTACACCTATGCCGTTGCGTTCCCGGAAGGGGTCCGAATCGACGACGTCAAGATCCAGAAGGGCCGTTGGAAAGAATGGCACGAAGAGAAGCGCGACGGCAAGCGTTTGGTGGTCGTCGACTTCGCAACGCAGGCGACAGGAACCACCCAACTGCGTATCGCTTTTCATCATGAACTGGCCTCGGACGTCAATGCGTTTCAAATTCCACGGATCGAGCCGCTGGACGTCGAATCGGTGAAGGGCCAAATCGCCATCGCTCCCGCCAAAGGAATTCACATCAAGGCCTTCCGCGATCCGATCAACTTGTCCGCAATCCCTGCCCACAAGCTGTCCATGATTCCGTCGGCCTTGGTTCCTCGGCCCCAGACGGCGCGCAGCTTCGCCTTTGACCAGACTCCCTACGGAGGAACGCTAGTCATCGAGCGGCTTGCAGCGATTACCTCGGCAGAGGTCTTCACTAACGTGGTTGTGAACGATGCCACTGTGGAAACTGCGATCCTGATCTCCTTCACGGTGAAGAATAAACCCCTGGACCGATTCGAAGTCTCCCTGCCGTCGGCGTTGGAAAAGAGCGTGAGGTTTGACCTCCACCCCATGATTCAATCGACCCCGTCGCGGATCAACGACGCGGGAGATACCGTCACCTGGACGCTTGTACTCAAGGGTCCCGTGCCGCGCTTTATGCCGATCATTGCCTTCGAGCAAAAGATTGCGAACAACCGCATCCCCGTACAGCGAATCGGGTTGTCGGGCGTGCAGGCCCGCTCGGATTTCGTGATGGTGCAAAACGATTCCGCTGCGGAACTGCGCAAGACCACGAATCGGCTCGAAGAGATCCCCACATCAGCGGTTCCTCTGCGCGCAGCGTCGGATCCAGGACTCGTCAAGTGGACGTTTCGAGGCATGGGCTCCTGGTCCCTGGAGCTGGAAACCATCCGCCACGAACAGGTGCAGGAAGCACCCGCCTCCATTGAATTCGCCCGGATCGTCTCGGTCATCCAGCGAGACGGCGCCACGCTCAACCGCGCCGCGTACACGATGTTGGTGCGTAGCCAGCAATACCTGGCGCTTCAGTTGCCTGCCCAGGCCCGCATCATTTCAGCATCGGTCGAAGGCCGACCGGTCAAGCCGGTGGAGACTTCTGGAAAGATGCTGATCCCGCTGATCCGCGCGCCGCGCCGCGCCCCTTGCAGCGTCGTTCTCACCTACGCCGCGAACCTGCCGGATTTTGAGTCCCTCGATGATGAGATCCGACCGATCGCCCCGAAGGTCGTTGACACCTACGTCCGCCGAACCGCCTGGCACGTGCAATTGCCCAAGGGCTACGACTACAACGCTGATGACGCATCCAACGTCGCCCCAACCCAGTCGGTGGCTTCCCGAGCGGAAGAGAAAATCGCCTTGGTGGCAGCCATACTTGACTCGACTGAGCAGGTGGGGAAGCGATCCTTGGGCAACAGATATGATAGGCTAAGGGAGGAAGAAGAGTCCGTGCGAAACCAGATGACCTTTATCGGAGATGCTACGGATGATGTCCGGAGCTGGGAAGACGACGACAAGAACGGCAAGAACTTGGGTAAGGAAAAAGAGGTTGTGACGAAGCGGTTGGCGGAGGCCAAGAGCCGCCTCGAAAAGCGACAGCGGGAGATTGTAGCGCTGAAAAATACTCTTTCGGCGAAAGATGGAAAAGGATGGGCCACTGACAACAACCGCACTCAGGCCGTAAAAGCCCAGGACGCGCTTCGGACGGCTCGGGGTTTTTACCATCAGGAGCAACAGCAGCAAGCCGAAAAACAGGCCGAAGTGATCATGCAGCAGATCGGCTCCAAAGATGA